>VXON01000026.1 GCA_009840065.1 Cenarchaeum sp. SB0662_bin_33
TTACATTATACTGCCCCAACCAAGTAGGCAACTTCAAAAAGCAAAACACTTTCGTCTCCATGCAGGAAGATTCGTTGATGCCGGGCCGTTTAATCGGTCAGGGCGGCCTGTATTAGTACCTTTAATTCATCAAGCGTGGTGACTCTAGCTGCATCCTGGTTGACTGCCAGCCCAGAACCGAGGATGGTATACTTACCGTTTTGCAGTCCCTCAACATGATAGTTGTCGCCATATATGTCATCGGGATCCTTGTCATTTACAAATATTAGAACCGTCTCACCCATCTTGAAGATTGGGGCGCCCTTTACAGTTGAACGATACTCGTTGGTCTCACCCCCCTGCACCCGAATGACCATGAATGCCTCATCATAGTCACCCTTCAAATCATCAAAGACCGCAATGCGGACATCTGTAAATACTATGGGGGTGCCGTTCTCATCAAACTCGACAGGCTGCACCTCTATCCCGGTCACTATCCCGTGGATGGCATGGTTCGTATGATTAGCCAGAAACCCCGGAGTTAAAGACGGGACCTCGGCGACAGTCTCCAGCTCTATCTTTGCCTCATTCTGCCACCAGCAGTTCATTACTACGGTTATGGTGTTGGGCGCATCATCGTTAATCCATACGTTGTTCTGGGCATGGAAGGAGCATGATTCCATTCCCATCACCTCCCAGTCTAGGTAGTCGTGGGGAATCTCATCATACGGTCTATGCAGGCTCAAATGTTCCATGCCTTCAAATTCGCCGCCGCCCGCCCACCGCCATAACGCGCGTTGCAGTTCATCGTTACGGTAGTGGTGGTGTTGGAGAAGTTAAATTCGTCATAGTCTATGTTTAGTGTGCAGTCACCATACTGACCATCACGGTGGTTGTTGGTAAGGCGCGGCTGACTCATGTAATCCTGCATTGACACATCTGCTTGGCCTGCCTCTTGAGGGAAATTTTCCTCCTCAGATACAGCCAAGCCTACAACTAGGCCAGATAACATAATGGTCGGTACCAACACAAGAAGCCAGTACGGGTTAATAATTAGTAATAGTGTATTGCCAATATAAAGTCACCACGTATGTATAACCGTACATACTCAACCCCATCTGATGCGGATGTGTTAGATTTTATCTATACCGCAGGACAAAAGTTTGTGAACATTTTTCGATCTTTATTACTAAATGAAAACAGCTATAAAGATCAATACTTACTAATTATCAAATGTCAATAACAGAGATGAAAGATACAGGAGAGAAAAAGATTCCGATGTTTTCAGGCGTTTACAACTTGCAAAAGGGAAAGAATGTTGCTGAAGCAGCAGCCGAATTATGCATGTCCAGAAGATGGGACCTCAAATGGTACAAACATTATCAAAAAGAAGATGTGGCTGGACTCGAAGACCGGTCTAGAAGCGGCAGGGCACACACTACCAAATTACAAAAAGATAAATAGAATTTTATAAAAATACACATGACATCGATTCAAACCGATCGGGGAACAAAGCTGGCAGTCAGTGCGTGGCTGCCAGCCCCATTATCATACTGCGGTGTTTAGATGACTATATAGCGAGTCTATGTAATCAAATCCTTCCTGCCAAAAGGTGGCCGAGCCTATATCAAAGCCATACTCGTGCAGTAGGTCTTCGGGTTTCCTAGAGCCACCGGCAGAGAGAATTCCTAGGTATGATGGTACAAAGTCACTGCCCTCACGCTTGTATCGCTGAAACAGTGAGGCGGCCAATAAATTACCAAATGCATACGAGTAGCAGTAAAATGGAGAGTGGTAAAAGTGGGGAATTGCCAGCCACTCAGAAGAAAATACATCGCTTACATATACAGAGTCGGCAAACTGTTCATGTAATGTCTGCATATATACATCAGAGATTTGGGCTGCAGTGGCGCCCTCGGAGAGTTTCTGGTGTGCCTGAATCTCAAACTGCGTAAAGAATGCCTGCCGCATTATTGTGGCGTATAAATCATCCATCTTGCCGGCCAGCACTGATACTTGCTCAGAGGCATCCATCTTGTCTAGAATTACATCGAATAAGAGCATCTCAGAGAACGTGGAGGCGGTCTCGGCCAAGGGCAGGGGGGCATGCTGCACAAGTATTGACTTGGGGGAGGCAGCAATACTGTGTATGGCATGGCCCAACTCATGGGCCATTGTAAATACATCCCTAGATTCGCCGGTATAATTAAGCAGTACAAAGGGCGTAATCTTTGGGGATATTGTACTACAGAATGCTCCGCTCATCTTGCCCGGTTGTAGTTTGGAGTGGACATGTCCCCCATCAAATACACTTTTGGCATAATCACCCACCACATCACTAAACTTGTAGAAGGTATCTAGGACCATACCAACCGCCTCGTTGTAGGCATATGATTTTTCCAAATCCGTCATGGGTGCGTATACATCATATCTGGATAATCTCTTCATGTGTAGCATGGATGCCTTTTTGGCAAAGTACCGCTGAAACGTATCAGCGCGCTTAGAGCAGACCTGCAGCAGGGCATCCACCGTAGAGTCGTCTATGTTGCTGCCGGCGTTCATGACGGATATGGGAGAGTCATATTCCCGTAGTGAGACAAACTCGTTGCGATAATTTAGTACTATATTGTGGTATATCTCGCTCAGTATATTGCGGTTTTTACTATATTTATCTAGCAGGGCATCATAAGCGGTCTTGCGTGTGCCATAGTCTGCATCTCTGACATATACCATCAACTCTTCCCGGCCCAGACTCTTCTGCTCGCCATGTAATGTGATATCATAGGTATACGCGTTGGTCATCATATCATATAGCTTCACCAAGGCCGAGGCGCCGGTTACATCAAGAAGGTTGATTATGCGTTCTTCACCCTCCTTTAGCGAGTGTCTGGCTAGGCGCCTCTTGTGTAGCAGCATGTCAGCGAGATCTCCTGCCGACTCTGCGAGGCGACCGGCATCATCATCACCCATGTCACGCTTCCACCACAAATCAAAGAATATTATATCATTGCCAATCTCAGAGGTTATTTGGTTTATGCGAGTCTTTAGGGCAGATGCCTCCTCGGACTGTGTATTCTGCGCATACACTAGGGAGGTGTGGCCGCCTATACGGGCCAGCAGCTCCTGTATGCCCTCTATACTAGACAGTATTTCATTAAATTTTGATGTGGACATATTCGCGTGTAACGACTGCCGCATGCTAGCAAATATACGGGCCTTCTGACGGACATCTGATATCAACTGCTCAAGCGTCTCGCCTGCTAGTATTCCATCAAGGCTCCAAGTGCCCAGCGCATACGACATACGAATAATTACACAGATACATCTCTAAATGTGTTGTTATGGTAATCACTTTAGCGTACAATAGTATTTCTTGTGCGAGTTTATAATGACCTCTTTTGCATCCTTGGATGACTTCCAACCCAGTATCTCTACTTTCTTTCCCTCCAAATCCTTGTACACCTGAAAGAAGTGGGCAATCTCAGAGCGGTAGTGGTCCTCAATGTCGTTTATGTCCGTAGTATGCAGATAGCGTGGATCATGCATGGCAACACAGACTACTTTGTCATCCAGCTGGCCATCATCGGTCATCTGTAAAAGCCCGATGGGACGTGCCTCTATCAATATTCCGGGAAATGTCGGATTTGTGACCAGAACCAGTGCGTCCAATGGGTCCGCATCCTCGGATAACGTCTGAGGAACTATACCATAATCGCCCGGATAGTGAAAAGGTGAAAAGAGTACCCTATCTAGTTTCATCATGTTGTTTGTCTTGTCGTACTCATACTTGTTCATGGAGCCCTTTGGTATCTCCACAATCACGTTTATAATCTCGGGCATGTCCGCGCCCGTAACCACATCATGCCAATAGTTCTTGGTCAATGTATGTGGTGTATAAAATCATTACAACAAATAGGTTTCCCTAGAAAAACCATACATGATACAAAAAAACTCACAGGTATGGTGGGCAGTCTCTATGGCATAACCCGGTACAGCCCACCGATTTGAAATTTATGGCAAAAACTATTACCTGCATATAGTGTGGGTAAGTGTACAGATGGTCCACCCACGAGATGTTCCCGTATCAAAGACGTTCAATCTAAAGGATGTGACAGATGCCAACGAGGCAGTAGAGTATATGGTAGGTGCAGGATTTTCAGGCAAGGGGGAAGGGTTCAAGGTACTGATGCCCATGGAAAAACGTACTGCCAAGCGCATAGGATATACTGTTACAACGGGTGTCTCGTATGGCCTGCGCAAGCGGGGACAGCCCAGAGATGTCAAGTACTGGACGTACATACACGACAAGGATCACTATGCCATAGTACTGGTGGACTCGGCCGTGGCAGACAAGCTAGGTCTTTGAGTGAATATTATATAGTTTGGTCTGGTGTGCAAGTATTCCAGTCAGGAGTATTCCTAAGACGATTCCGGCCACAACATCGGTAGGATAGTGCTGCAGTACCAGGATGCGGCTCACGGACACGGATGCAGGATATATGAACAACAATAGGGCGCCGCGCGGGAATCTTGGATATATCGCATACGCCAGCAGTATCGCAATGATAACAGAACGTATGGCATGGCCGGATGGATACGATGCAGTCGCCCCGCCCTCACAGAACAGGGCGAATGTGTCACGGCTCACCTCCACAGGCAGGTGTATTGCATCATACTGCTCTTGGGGCCTGTCCCGGTCCACGCCGCACTTTATGTAGCCAGCCAGTATTGTGGATATCACCAAGAGAATCATCAGCGTAATGCCGATGCGTCTTGTAGGGCGTATAATCAAGAGTATTATTGCCAGAACCAGCATGTATATGACATCGCCGGTCTCGGTCGTTATCTGGATTAAAAAATCGACCGTGTCATCTCCGCCGGCACCCTGGGCAGATATGATTGCAGCCTGATCAATGCCATCGACAGCCCCGGACATAACCAGTATAGTAATGGATACAAACAGGGCAGCCAAAAGCACCGATGGTCGTGAGCGCATTGGGAATATCCAGCCCTGCATAATGGCGCTACAGCCGCCACATACCATTAATGTTTGTAGTGTATCATACAGTGGGGTTGGGCGCCGCAGTGCGTGACGTATAAAAAATTTTTATATCAACCATGGTGGTGGTAGTTAGGTTGGGACGCAATGAAAAGTGTGTATTGTGCAATGGACTAATAACAAAGACATATGCTGCAATGAAGGAGTGGTCCATATCAGGACACCTCTGCGGGATGTGCTACTCTGCAAAGATCAGCGAACATTACCCAGGAAAGCATGTACGGATGAAAAGCGACTAAATACATATTATGCCACATGTTGTACCGTAGAGTGATGAAGATTGAGTATGAGGGTACCGTCTGGGCTATCGATCATAAATACCCCAAACCGCTGATTGATCACAGCCTCCACAAGCTGGAACAGCACGGCATAGACCGTAAGGATATTGTTCTCACCGATGCGCCCAGCAACGTAAAGGTGGGTGCCATCGTAGTGGATATATGGCCATATCATTTGGATGTGGGCCGCGTCAGGACCATTCGTAACGAGTCCTTTATCAGTGGTACCGTAATGACCATAGAATTGAAACTGGACGATGAGGGTAACTATACGGATTGAAGATTGGCATAATCATATTAGGAGTAATCGTGATATTGTCCGCCGCAATAGGACTGAACCAGTATTTAGTGGATCAGACCCGCCAGCAGGGATTTATCTTTGGAAATGAACTACAACGTATACAACAAGATGTTAGGGACCTGCAGACCAAATTCTATGCAGATATAGATATATGGGAAGAGGAGGAGATCAGCCGCACACAGCTACATGAGAGGCTGCAGTCCCATGTGGATGAATTTAATGACATACTATTACGATATGATGCACTGGAGCCTCCGGATGGTTTTGCAGGAGCAGTGGAACTGTTCCGCCTCTCCTCACTGGCGCAGTTGGAGAGTGATGAGCAGTACATATTATGGATCACGGCGTATGATGAGAGTGCAAAGACACGCTCTGACTTGCAGTTAAAAGAGTCGTTTGATTTGGAGATGGCGGCTCTGGCCGAGTATAACCAAGCAAAGGGACCATAAAATTATGGGGTTTCTGGATTTGATGTGGCTTTGTGCACATTACATATCGGACAGTAGGTATGCATCTAGTGTGATATGTCTGCGTCTGTGAGTATTTGGTGTTGTATAAAAACTGCATTCACTATGCGTCTACAAATTGTCTCACATATTATATTTAAAGAATACAACATGTTTTGGCCAGATGCCCAGACATCTACCTTTTAGGAGTAATTAATCGTCATGTGTATTTTTTTGCTGTATGAACGTTTTTTGTTGGTGAATATCAGGGATGGAATTTACATGATGATATATGCAAAAAACATTAGTGTGATGTGCATGTATCAAAGTGCAGGCAGGGGAACCAAGGTATAATAGTAATGTGTAATATGGCCGATGTAATGAATACCGTAAGAATTCCCAAGATTATTAATTTTGGCGAGGATGCTCTAGGCAATGCGACATATCCTGACAATGCATTGATTGTAACAACAGCCCCGCCCCCGCTATCGGACAAGTGGATTAAAAAGATGGGTATTAAAAATTACATGTTATACGACAAGGTCACGCCGGAACCATCCATAGACGATGTCAACCAAGTCATTAATGAATACAAGGACAAGAACCCATCAGTACTAATAGGTCTGGGCGGAGGTAGTTCGATGGATGTTGTAAAGTATGCCGCTCCGGAGATGAAAAAGTCAAAGATTCTGATTCCCACAACATTTGGCACGGGAGCCGAGATGACCACATACTGTGTACTAAAGTTTGATGGAAAGAAGAAGCTGCTGCGGGAAGACAGATTCCTAGCAGACATGGCGGTAGTAGATTCGTACTTTATGGATGGGACCCCAAAACAGATAGTAAACAACTCTGTCTGTGATGCGCTAGCGCAGTCATCAGAAGGCCATGACAGCAAGCTGGGAAATGAGCTGACCAGAATGTTCTGCAAGGAGGCATTCGATAGGCTTTATGATGCCATAATGAATGACAGGCCTCAGGATTATCCATACGGCTCGATGCTGTCAGGTATTGGATTTGGCAACTGCTCAACTACCCTAGGACATGCACTCTCGTATGTGTTCTCCAATGAGGGGGTGCCACATGGATACTCGCTATCCTCATGTACTACTGTGGCGCATAAATTCAACAACTCTCCATTCTATGAAAGATTCAAGGAATGTATGGTAAAGTTGGGCTTTGAGAGGATGGAATTAAAAGCAGATGTTGCAGAAGCCGCCGCAGTTGTAATGACCGACAGGGGGCATTTGGACCCCAATCCCAAACCCGTTACAGAGCAGGATGTAATCCAGTGTCTAAACGACATAAAGGCATACGACCTCTGAGATATTTTTCATACTATGTAAGGCGCAACTGTAGCGCTATACATCTACTGTCCCCAGTCTTCGCCTATGGTCTCGGCAACTTTTAATGACAGTGTTCCATCAGAGTTTTGGAGCTCATAGCTCTGCCCGCAGTCCGGACACGAGACAATCTCCCCCTGCATAGAGTCAACAGGGATGGGCAGAACCGCATCACATTCAAGACATAACAGGGATGCCATAAATGTGAGCTTTTACATTCCCTTATAATTGTTCTATTAAGGCAGGGGTTGGTGCGTAATTCTCCACTATCCATCAAGACCAGCCCTGCCAAGTTTTTAGCAGAGACTTGTGCGCAAGTTCCACTGGCAGTATCTTACACCGCCTCCGGCGGGGCTCCATACGAGGGTATCGGTATGCCTAGGCGGTTGGCCCACCGGAACCGGTTGAGTGCCATTATGTTCCAGAATATGGCCCCCCTTGGCGAACTGCTTTCTGTTGTCGTCACCGACGAACCTGCAGTATATTTGGTGCCCCTGAGTCTCTTCGGCTCCGAATATTCCTTCTATTATATCGCTTAGAGCGTATTTATTTGGGTTGAACAGCATGGCCGCCTTTCTTCTGCTGGGCTTGGAACGATTGATGGTATCCTTCCTCTGCTTGCTGTTGGGTATCATTCC
>VXON01000065.1 GCA_009840065.1 Cenarchaeum sp. SB0662_bin_33
ATCAGCCTTGTTTACGTGTACGGGGGATGTTTTTTTGCGTGAGTTCCCCCACTTTCTGGTATATTGTATTGTCTGTGATGGGCTTAACCTCACACCTAACATGTAATCACAGAGCTCCCTAGTAGTGAACGCACGGCCCGCGGCCTGTCTGCAAGTGCCTTGCGTATCTCATCTATGTTCTAGGGCAGCCTTCCATGCCACAATGTAACCGTACGCGGGTCGCACGAACACATGATGGCAGTTGCTGTAACAGCAATATCCAGCTTAAACAACACCATCATCATACTCAGTCTACGTGCAACACGTCCTGATCCCTCGGAACCAAGTATTTGTTTTAACAGTTCGATATCTGCCATACTATAGGTAAAAATGAACTAATTTATTAAGTTTCCTATTAAGCGGCGTGCGGAGCACGCCGCGCCGGGTAATGTGCATAATAATAACGATCTTTATAATAGCAAAATCGTCCTATGTGCGAAAATTAAACTACAGAAACTTATGCACGCTGCCATATAGTGGTGGACGGGTATGAAATTCCAAACTGTACAGCGGTGTTGGGCACACATACTGCGTGAGGCAGAGCTGCTGGCCGCAACACAGAGTAGATTATTAATCGAACTGCACCATGAACTTCAATACCACGGCAAACTACTACCGTCTGACATTAGTGATGAGGGTCTGTAGTGACAAAATAACTCAATCTACCAGAAACTAGGTCATGATTTTGGTGTAACATTACTCAATGCTGTCCCAAATATTAGATGTCCAGGAATGCCTCCAACCAACAATAAATCTGAACGCACTCTCAGGCGTCCTGTCCTGCATAGAAAGATACGATTGATGTTTAGAACAGACACAGTACGATGAGATGATCAAGATCAAAATCTGCTACGGAATACACACAGGACCATCACTGCTTAATCACGCGAAGGCTGTCATTCATGTGAGGGGAGGTTGACCTCTTACCGATCAACTTCAAAAAGCAAAACACTCTTCCAGGGCATTTCACGTGGATGTCAATGCCGCCTGGAACATCCTGTATCAGGCGGCAGGGAAGATCGTCCTCAGACGGTCGGGCAAGAGGGCAACAAACCAACGTCTTTCATGCTCCGTACTATACGCAAGAGCCGTCAGGAAAGAGAAAAGTACGCTGTGTACTTATCTGTATAATTCCCAGTTGGTTCCACACTACAATATATTGTGTATTCACAATGTGGGTGGTCTACCGAATACTAAGCATTCCAGATTGCAATTCATAGTGACTCAGGAGGGTTGTGGTCTGTCATGTGGAGGGTGCAATATTATGGCAGGTAGAGCATACCACCTCCAAACCGTTATAAAAATGATCAGTGACTGTATCTTTGAGAAACATAATGTATAATGAGTCCGGAGGTACCAGTCATTCATCAGCGTATGATAAATCGACATAACGCAGAGAGGGGGATTCGAACCCCCGCGTCATTGCTGACACAGGCTCTCAAGGCCCGCGCCCTACCGGGCTAGGCGACCTCTGCAATTTCATACTACAGTATACAAGATAAAATTGTTAGTACAAAAATTGAAAGAAAGTATGTCTAGTGATGAGCGTGTGGATTGACACCGCCAGATAGTTCTACAAAGGTACCGGCAGCCTTGTCATGTGCCTCCATGTTAGACTGATCCACCTGTATTGCCTCAGGGGGGCAGACAGAGACACATGCCATGCAGTATATGCAGTCATGCTCCCTTATGGGATCAGCCTTGTCAGTATAGTCAGTACGGTTCTCCTTGTCGGACTCGCCAGAGCCATCAAAGGTCTCACCAACTACGGCTGCAGCTGGTATGTCTTTTTCAGTCCTATACCACTGAAAGACTTGTACCGGACAGGCCTCTATGCAGGCACCATCAGCTACGCACGAGTCCCAGTCCACGGCCACCATTGTGCCGCTGACACCCAATGGTACATACTCTTCTCCACGTTCCTTGTAGGCAGCTTGTACCTCTTCGTTTGTGGCACTCTCTGCATCGGACCTACCCGGTCCCCACATAAAGTGAAAGTTACCATCGGAGTTTTTTATCTTACCTTTTGGCTCAAAGCCTTCAGGAAAGCTCTCTGAGATTGGCATGTTATAACGATGCATGATTCTTATTTAAATCTAGTCAAAATTAGTTGAGACTAAAAGTCTTCAATATACACAGGTGTGGCCTAGGACTCGGTTATACAAGGTCATTCATAATATTTGTTAGATACATGGTAATGGATGCCTCTCACCATCAAGACACTATACATGAAAACATGGGGGAGTTGGACTAAATAATCCCATCTACCACTATGTGTAATGGATATAACACATGGTAATGTGTATGGTGGGCCCAATATTGGGATATATGCTGTCGCATGTGATGGTTATCTGCTGGTGCCCAGCGGGTTTACGCCCTCAAAGGCCCAGAATTTGGCAGATGCCCTGCAAGTTCCATGGCATGCGGTATCAGTATCCGGTACGCGACTGTCAGGGGCGATGTCCGTACATGTCAAGTCTAAGATACTGCTGCCAAAGACGGTTTTGGAGTCAGAGTATGATATACTGTCAGGCGTGGCCGACGTACACATAATAGATGTCAGATATACGGCCTTGGGAAACCTCATATGCGCAAATCGCCGAGGCGCCATAGTCTCGCCGCTGTTGAATAGTACCGAATGCAGAATTATACAGGATGTTCTAGATGTGGAGGTGGTGCGCATGGGAATAGCAGGCATGGAACAGAGCGGGTCACTAGCAAAGACCAACGATGTAGGTACGGTGGTGCACCCACTAGCAGACGAGCATGAGATGCGGTACATATCAGATGTACTACATACCCGGGTAGAGCCATCCACCATAAATAACGGCGTGCCCTATGTAGCCTCGGGTATACTAGCAAACAACAAGGCCATCGTCGTGGGCGGACAGACTACCGGCCCCGAGATAATGATGCTGACTCGCGCCTTTATAGGCTGAGATATTTGTCTATCTCCTCATATGATATGACATGCTGTGTTCTCAGTTTCATGTCCCGCAGTATTACGGTATTGTCCCTAATCTCGGTTGTACCCATGATTATACCATATCTACAGTCCTGTGATGATGCGGAGAGCTGCTTTTTGAGTGGCCTAGCGGAGACATCAAAGCGAACGCGCAGTCTCTTTTGACGTAGTGTAGAGGCCAGCTTGGATGCCACATCATACGTGTCAGGAGTGTACATTACTGCCACATCATGTGTGGTGGGCATCTCTTGGTCTAGTTCGTGGATTATCCGTTCAACGCCGCCGGCCACGCCGGCCGCCCCCATGTCGGTGCGGCCAAAGGCGCCTGGCAGAGAGTCATATCTTCCACCACCAGCAAGTGCCGTATTATTAGTACCAAACACCTCAAAGACCATGCCGGTATAGTAGTCCAGTCCCCGGACTATACCAAAGTCTATCTGTATGTTGTGTATGCCCATGTTGTTTAATGCGGATAATACAGTCTTTAGGTAGAGCCATTTTGGATGGTTCCTCATATGAGAGGGCAGCTTGGGTTCTATGTGGGCTGGTGTGCCGCGCCAGTATGCCATATCAAGTATTAATCCTAGTCTTGACTCATCGTATGCGGCAAATTCGGCCATTATATCGGCACGGGACTTTTTCTGTGTTTTATCTAGGGCCCGCAGCATGTCTGGTATTACATCATCGGACTGCACATCATGAAATACATGGCATATTTGGGACTCGACTAGTTTCCGGTGATTCAGATGTATGATTACGTTCAGGGGTAGCGACTCAAAGAAGCGCGACGTAAACTCTATTATCTCGACATCTTGGTATATGTGGGGTCTACCGTATATCTCTATATCCCACTGGTGAAAGTAGCGGTAGCGGTTCTTTTGGGGCTCATCATACCGGAATACGCCTCCAAAGCTGGATAACTTTGAGGGCATGGGCGTGGAGCGGTTGCCGGCCACATATCTTGTCAGACCCATGGTGAGGTCAAACCGCAGCCCCACATGCCGGCCACCCTTGTCCTGAAACTCGTATATCTCTTTTCTTATGGCCTCGCCGGACTTGGTCTCTAGTGTGGATAGCATCTCCAGTGGGGAGGGGTCGGTGGCATCATACCCGTAAAGTTCAGCGAGTGTCTCAAACTGCGACCTTATGTATCGTATTGCCTGGGTCTCTGTGTATGATATATCCTTCATGCCTCGGGGGAGTGTCAAGTGTTTACATCTGGAAGCCTGTTCAATTAGTGTTTTTCTTTCTCAAAAAAGTCAGAGAGTATCTTGCAGAACAGTTCCGGATATTGTAAGTATGGTGTGTGACCACAGTCTGGTATTGCTATGAATGTGCAGTTTTCTAGTGCCGATACAAACTTGCTGGCATAGGATATGGGTATTATGGAGTCAGCATCGCCCCATAGCAGTAATGTTGGCGATGTCACCCGTTTCAGATATTTTTGTGTTGTGTTGGAGTTTTTAAAGCAGAGTAGTGATGACATAAAGGCCATCTTTGCGTTGGGCCTGCTCATGTTGGCCATAAACAGGTCTACAAGCTTTTTGGATGGGGGCTCGTTTCCACCATCCATGAGTTGCATGGCATCGGATATGCTGCTTTCGCGGGGATATAGCGCAGCAATTATGTATTGATCCAAGTCGGGAGTGGACCGCTTCATTATACCGGCAGGAGATACAAGTACCAGTTTTGACATGTACTGCTTGTATCTGGCGGCGAATTCTATGGCAAACTGACCGGCCAGAGAGGCGCCCACCACATGCGGCTTCTCAAGTCCCGTTGCCGTGATGAATTTTTTTGCAAACGCCACCATGTATGCTGGAGTATAGTCCACTACGGGCTTGTCGCTGTATCCATACCCGATTATGTCCGGAGCTATTACACGATATGACTCGGACAGTTTATCAATAACAAGGTCCCACTTGTCTGCACACCCGCCCAGGCCATGCAACAGTACAATGGGTTGCTTGTCCGAGTCAGAGTCCAGATAACGCACCGTGTGACCGTTTAATTTGATAATAGTATCCAGCATGCTATGTTATACTTTATTATATAATATAATTAAAGCATGGTCTCAAAGATTTCATATGGGAAAGTGACAGGCCGCCCCTCATATGTTACACTTGGCATGTATGGACTAAGATAGGAGGCCGGTCACATACATTATAATCATGCCTAGGGCCACGCCGCCACATATCTGATATGAGTGGTACGGATTATCCTTGAGCATCCATTGGGATAAGGCGAGTACGACCTGGAATATGGCACCGGCGCCCGCGGCCAGAAACGCCACTATAAAGATGGGAGAGTATGCAAACCCGCCGGCGAATGTACCTAGTATGGCGGGGGCGCCGGCCACCAGGCCCAGTATGATTAATTTTGGTATGACGTTTTTTTGTCTGGACAAGGGCGAGGCTATGGCCACTCCTTCGGTGGTGTTGTGTACAGCAAAGCCGACCATCAGGGACGCAGAGAATGCCACCGACCCCAGATTGAGGGCGGCTCCCAGTGCCAGTCCCTCACCAAAGTTGTGCAGGCCAATACCGATGGAGACCAAGACAGCCGCAGTAATTGGCGTGTGGTGCGATTGGAATCGGCCTCCCACATATTGTAGTAATAGAAACGCTCCTGATGCGGCAACCAATATCAACAGGGGTCCGTTTATGGCACCCGCAAGAGACTCGCCAGAGACCTCAAGGGCCTCCTCTATGGCATCAACGCCCAGAAATATCAGCAGTCCCACGGTTATGGCCAGAAAGAAGCCCATCTTTTTAGAGTCCAGACGACGTATGAAGGGTAGCCACAGCAGGCCTATGAATACGGGTATTACACCTATGTATACTCCGGCCAGCGCAAATTTTGTAGATGTCTGTATATCAGGCGTAACTGCCAATGATGCGGCATCCACCTCCCGCTCAAAGCGGGTACCATCATGTATGGTTATGCCGATGTTATATGGTTCGGCCTCATTCCAGAAGAATGGTATGCGGACCAATGTCGTCTCAAAGCGCTCCAGACTTCCGTCCGGTTCCACGGCTGCCGGCTGTATCCGGTCGTTTACGTCTGCCTGCACGACATCTACTGGTATTGGTCCTGTGTTTCGAACGGTGATCTGTATCTCGTTTTTAATAAAGTCTATGCGCTCCAGTGTTACTTCGGGCAGGGGCGTTCCCACTATGATATAGTCTGCACCCGGCCCTGTGATGTATAGTACAAGTGCAGAAATCAGTATAAATGGTAGAATGGCTCCAACCAGTGTTTTGGGGCTCAATCTAGAACCAGAAATGTGCCTACCCAGCCCTTCTCAGAGAACTCTACCTTGTGTGCGTGAAATATGTATTGCCCGGGATAAGAGTAGTAGAACTCTAGTATGCCACGCTCGGTCTGCGATAGCGTTATCATGTCCGTGTATGTGGATGGCACAGTATCCGTACCTGTGGGGTAATAGTGGTACAGGTTTCCGTGAAGGTGAAAGTTGTTTATGGGATCAAACTCCACCATATTTACCGCATATACCCGTATTAGCTCGTTTAGTTGTATCTGTATTGGGTGATGCTGATAGTAAAAGGGGATGGTGTTTGCAGCATAAAAGTTGTTTTCGCCATCAAAGTCAGTATCAAAGCCGTTCAGCACCATGACCATCTCATCTGCAGGCGGCCTGCCGTTTATGGGATCCACTATGAAGACACCATACAGCCCGTGTATGATATGCTCTTCTAGGGGCATTACATGGCAGTGGTATGGATGGACTCCGATGGGTCCGGCCTCAAATTCATATATGAACTGCCCACCGTTTGGGCCCACAATCTCAAAGACTCCATCCATCTCTGCGGGGTGTATACCATGAAAGTGTATCGTATGCTGCTTGGAGCCCTGATTGATAAAGTGTATCCGCACCACATCGCCCTCGGTGGCCCGAAGGGTGGGGCCTGGCACAGTACCATTAAAAGTCCACACATTATAAAATACACCTGGTGCTATCTCCTGTATCTGGTCATCCCGTGCTACTATGGTGTATTCGCGGAGTGTGGTACCATCAGGCTGTACGGTCACCCTGCCATACTCGAAATTGCGCAGAAACTCATCGGGATCAAACTCAAATGTGGCTTCCGTGTATAATGGGTCTAGTACCTCGCCGGTGGTACTGATTATGGCGCCCGAATGGGTTACAAATGTCTGCTCGGTTACAGCCGTAGAGTTGTGTGGTATCATAAAGAGCGCAAATATTACAAATAATACACCAACTGATGTGGCCATTACGTGGGTGCGTGTAATACTCAACGGTTTTGTACATCATATACGATAATATAAAATTTAGCCTAGGCTAAATTTTTTAGCTTGTGGCAAGTTTTTTAAAAGTATGGAATAGCATGGACGGTTATGCAGAAACCCTGCATTTGGTAGCAAGTCACTGTACCGCAGGACAAAAGTTCGTGAACATTTTTCGATCTTTATTGTTGAATGAAAACAGCTATAAAGATCAATATTTATTGATTATCAAATGTTAACAACAGAATCAGAATTGACTGAAAGATACAGGGGGGAAAAGATGCCGATGTTTTCAGGCGTTTACTTGTTAAATTCATACAAAAGTGGAAAGTGTTTTGCTTTTTGAAGTTGCGTGCTTGGTCAGGGCAGTATAATGTAAAAAGTAGAATATGTTTTGACCTGATCAAGCAGACATCAAAAATCCATGCGCCGACTTACCGATTGGTGTGCGTGTTTGTCGAATTATGTAGGCTGGCCATCTAGCATATCCGTCAGACCAGCCGTACGTCAGGTGATTTTTCGGTAGAAACTCTCGTTCCGCACCCTAGCGGTGGCATGTATATAGCGGCGTGCATAAGTTTCTGTAGTTTAATTTTCGCACATAAGGCGATTTTGCTATTATAAAGATCGTTACTACCACACACATTACCCGGCGCGGCGTGCTCCGCACGCCGCCTAATAGGAAACTTAAT
>VXON01000087.1 GCA_009840065.1 Cenarchaeum sp. SB0662_bin_33
ATCGATTTTCTTATATTATCTTTAAGTATATTTTAATAAAAAAGATCACTGAAATATATAAACTTCAATCAATATCACTATATGTGACTCGCTGATTGCTATTGTTGTTAAAGTTATAATAAATTTGAATTTTGAGAGAGGTGTTTGCGAAATATATCATTAATATCCCCTACTGTTTTTAGTTCCGGATAGTCTATCAAGGCTAGGTTTGGTATGACACAGTGTCCTCCTATTATACCCGGATACATCTTGGGACGGTTTCCCAAGAATTGATGCGGCTCGTCCGCAAAGGACCACATCTCATCATAGTCCATTCCCTCCATGTCACATATTATCTTTGTAAGTTGGGCATAGTTTATGAGCCAGCCATAGTAGGTGGTATCCGTGAGTATCTTTGCAAACTCGGCGGTCTTTGTGCTGGACAGCCAATGGACTTTTTTGAATCTACCTTCAATCTTTGATATCAGATTTTGGTCTATATCCACATCGGTCGCGACAAACTTTGTGTAACGTTGCATATCCTCCAAGAACCGTCGGTGTACACCCCTAGCAGGTGATGATATTATAGGTATGTTTATCTTCTCCTGTAGGGAGGCAGCAGTACCCGGTCTCACTGTAGAGTGTACAAGTATGGCCTGCGCATCTTTGTAGGTATTTGCACACTCCAGCACCACTGATTGAAACATGGCAATGTCTCCAGGAATGCAGATATGAATTAGTTCCGTTGTGACGGACGTGGATGACTGGTTTCGAGAGCGTATTGCGTTGGTATCCACACCAATGCAGTTGCATCCACGCATCGTAAGGAGATCAAATAGTGTAGAGCCGACCTCCCCCATCCCTAGGACAACATCCGTCATTTGATGGAATAGGCAGCATACATCATATATCTTGTATGATATATTGGTGCAAATTCGAGAATCGAATATTCAAACGGCATTATGGGGCTGCCATCTTTCTGCATGCATCATGGTGGGTGGCATCCTGCCAACTACACATTTAGTAGATAAACAAGATGTATTGTATGAAAATAGCATGTAGATTTTTCTATTCTACAGTATCTGATCATAGATTTTTGTTATAGCATGTGTCTATAGAATGGTCTGCACACTAAATCCCCAAATCCAACCCACGTCGCAGACGGATACCATATAATCATGTATTCAAGATGGCCAAAAGTTTTGGGTAGGGATCTTCCATCATGTCCAAGGTCTGTTTGGCGCGCCTCTTCCAATCAGACTCTGACTCCAATAATGTTCTGAGCCTTGAGGCTACTCCGGCCGGCTCAATCTCCCGCACTGCCAATTCCTGCGAGATTAGAAACTCCTCTACCACGTTGGGAACAGCATTATACGATATTGTAGGTACTCCCATTAGGGCAGACTCGGCGGTCATGGTACCCCCAGATCCCACAAAGACATCAGTATTATCCAACAGGTCGCGGCCATCATACGACATCCCTATAACTCGTATGCGGCCAGATAAAATTTTGCGAAACGCCTTGCGCTGTTCAGGATATCTGGTGATTACAACTATATTCGCATCCGGAAATTCGGCATCCATCTGCTGTATTATGGGTATGGTGGTACATGACACATTATGATAGGCTGCCTGCTCTTCAACCGCCCTCACCAAAATGTTGGTTCTGTCGTGCTTCATCGGGAGGCGGTCATGCCTGATGCGGCGGGCCTGTAGTGTGATGGCAGCATCAATGGCCCTGTACTGTATTATGTCCTTTTTTGAAATTCCCATCTTGGAGATATCATCTAAAGATAAAAGCCATGGTGTCAGTAGTTTTTGTGATAGAGGCAGGCAAAGCCTTAGGGCTGGAGAGTATGGAGTATCGTTAAACGCGATATGGCGCACACCAAGCCCAAATGATATGCGGGCAGCCTCAGGACTGCAAAAGCTGACTGCCACATCTGGAGAAAAGTCTCTTACCAGAGGTAGCAGTCCACGTAGCCTAATAGCACTAGCCATCAATTTTGAATAGAGTGTGGGACCACCAAATGAGCCTACAAATATAACATCATCTCCGCGAATTCTAATTAATCTTGAGACCTCCCCATATCTTCGGGATGTGCAGAGTATCTGATGGTCCCTTTTTAGGCGGTGTAACATCTGATCAAAGAAGAGCAATTGCTTTGGTGTCAGTATATCAAACCATATCTTCACAGACTACACATTACAATGCGCAATAAGTTTTTTGTTGCATACACAAAGAAGATCTAATCCTGCCATGCCGGCTTCATTTACAGTTATGAGTGGCATAATCAAATTGTTCCTACTCCAAACTCCCGGACATGTCAATCGTATGGATTAGAATTTGTCACATGACAAAGGTGATACCGTTTATTTATCAAACATGCACCATATAGGCATGGGTCATGCACCAAATGACAGGCACATGGTAAAGGCAACAAAGGCAACTGCCAATGCCCTCTTAAATGATGTCAGACAGTACATGGATGATGGAGGGTACCTGTCATGGTCCGAGAAGGATAAAAAATACATACTATTGGGCACAAACTCGCCCAAAAGTGGACTTGTGGACTGCCCCGAGTGTTCCATAGGAAGAATTGTAATGATACGCTCCAAGTCCACAGGCAAGCGGTTTTTGGGCTGCACAAACTATGCCAATGGCTGCACAGCATCATCCCCGCTATTGCAGAAGGCACGGCTCCGGGCCACAAAGACCCCCTGCGATATGTGTGGGTGGCCCATTGTAATATTTCGATATTCTAGAAGTCAAAAATGGTCGCGATGCTGCTCAAACATCAAATGCGAGTCAAACAGTATTACTTAGGCACACCCTTCAAGTCAGGATATATGTCCAGACGCCGATTCTTAAGGAGTGGTAGTTTCTCCCTTGTGCTATCAACAATGGATGTGTCTATGTTTACATACGCAACATCCTCATCATCGCCCAGCTCAAGCATTATGTCTCCAAACGGGTCTATGGCCACGCTATGCCCGCAGTAGAGGTTCTGCGCATGGGCAGGTGCTATGATATAGCAACCATTCTCTATAGCCCGGGCGCGATTCATGGTAATCCAGTGGTCCTTCTTGCGATATCCACGAACCCAGGCGGATGGCACAACGAGAATCTGAGAGCCCGCATCGGCCAGGGCCCTAGACACCTCCGGGAAGCGCAGGTCATAGCATATCAGCATCCCAACCATTCCGGCAGAGGTCTGTATCGGGGAGGCGATGGTATCACCCTGCACAAGCTTGTCTGACTCTGTAAAGCCCAGGGCATCATACAGGTGCGTCTTTCTATACACGGATGTTATCTCGCCGATGCTGTTCACAATAAAGGCCGTATCATAGACGCGTTCCGGAACCGAGCTGGTCTCGTAGAATGTTCCCACCACTTCAATCTGGTTCTCCTTGGCAGCCTGGCGTATGGATGTGATAAATGGTCCTGTTATGTCTTCAGAGTCAGCGGCGATCTCTGCTGAAGTTCTGTTGTATGGTGGATGGAACATCATAAATTCGGGAAAGGTGCACATGTTGGCCCCGCCATCGGCAGTCTGTTGAATGTACTCTAGTATCCTATCCTGGTTTTCAGCCTTGTGTATGGATGCCTTCATCTGAACTATGGCTACCTTGGTCATCGTACAACAATAATACAAAATAAAAGGTTTAAAGGGGTTTGCCTGCCTGAAACCAGTTCTCAGATGGATTCTCCTCAAACACGACTATGACATGCCTGTCCTTGGCTCCAAGAATTTCGGTGGCGGCCTTGGTTACTGCCCGGGCAAACTCGCTCTTCTGTTCTGTACTCCTACCCGGATACATTGATATCTTTATCAGCGGCATACCTGTACATCATATTATACGCAATAAAATTATTATCTAAAGTAGTCATCAGGCCTGTATCCATAACGTGTTCCATATGTGGGGCCGCTATAGAACATCTTTTTGTACAGATAGCCCACCGCCAGTCCCACGACAAATCCCCCAATGTGAGCCAGATAGGCCACACCTCCGCCAGCCACGCCAAATCCGCTCACGAAGAACGGCAACAGATTCTGAAATACAAGCCAGAATGGCAGAAACCATCTTGCCTGTATGTGCATCATACGCCAGAAGAAGAAGAGCATCAGTATGGTTAGTATGCGGGCGCGGGGAAAGAGTACAAGGTATGCGCCTAGTATTCCGGATACGGCACCTGATGCGCCCACTGCCGGAATAACAGAGGAGACATCACCGGCCACATGCGCCAGACCCGCTAGCACGCCCCAGGCCAGATATATCCCCAGATACTTGAGTCTGCCAAACCGGTACTCTATATTGTCTCCAAATATCCACAGGAACAACATATTTCCACCCAGATGCAGTATGCCACCATGCAGGAATGTGGATGAGACCAGCGTGAATAGTGGGTTGTTTGGACACTCTATGCTGAACTGGCCTCCCCCAAAGTCCATGACAAGAACATCGGCCCCCATTATACACCTGGGCACTGCCCCCCACTCATAGAACAGCGCAAAGGCGCCCTCATTGGTAAAGTCGATAAACTGCCCTGTAACTACAACCTCAAATAAGAATACCCCCACATTGGCCGCAATGAGCATATATGTTACATATGGCCTCCATCTACCCCGGGCCTGCCTCTCATGATCGTCCAGATACGAGTTGTCATCCTTTATTGGAAGGAGCATACAGTATCGTATGTATCAAAATTGTTTAAATTTTACTGAACGTATAAAACCGCTAATCGGGAATTACAACTATTATTCCAGCATCAATCATGTATGATATGGCATCTAAAAATTTATCACCGGATATGATGCCATCCACGTACCACTGGGCCAGTGGGACCAGCCAGCGCGGCATGTGGGGTTCCCCCTTGTAACCCGCAGATATCATGCCAACATCAGAGAGCAGAAAGAGATCGTCCAGTATTCGGTCTTGGGACTCATCAAGTATCCACTGCTCGGCATCATACCTGAGATATTCAGGTACGAGGGGGTCCATCGTAACACCCGGAACAAATCCCTTTATGGTTATGACATCCTGAGATAGTTTTCGTATGTCAAAGGCTAGATGCCACATTCCTAACTCATCTACACTCTGTACAAAGTCTATCGGCATATCGTTTCTATACACCTGGAAGGTCTCCTGTCTGGTTACGGGCGGTATCTCGATATTGGCAAATGTATCAAACGTATAGCTGTTGGTGGTCTGCAGCGTCAGGGCGGTGCCGTTCTCTGTAAATTCAGGTCTATAAATCCAGGCACCGGACTCGTATCTGAGATTATATATCATGCCGTCCCTCTCGGCCTTTACCGGATATGTGGAGCGGGAGCTGGGCGCAAAGCAGCTGTAATATATTACATCATCTGCAACTACAGGGTCCGGATGCATTACAAACTTTGTAGTCTGACCCGGGTTTAGTGGTCCTATACCATGAAGACTTCTGGAGACATCCAAGACACCATCGGCCCCATGAACCACGGCCCATATTATAACATCATTTATCGTATAATTACCATTATTAACTATGAATCCCGAGAGAGTGCCATTGGCGTGCAGTACAAGCATCTCATCATATATGACAGAGATTTGAGGTATATGTCCGGCAGTCACATTATATTCAAGCTGGGGGTCCAGGAGTATCACATCACCATCATAGGGTGAAGGGACTTGTGGTATCTTTACCTTGAATGGTAATTCAGAGTTGGCCGGTATGAAATTGTGCTGCATCATGCCGGTATACGTAGCATAACCATCAGTTACCGATACTGTGACTGCTGTGGATATACCTGTGGGACTTTGGTTTTTTACGTTTCCAACTATGGTGTATATGCCGTTGGCATCCACATATGAGGTGTATTCATCATCAGGAACATAGACCTCGGCGGCGGCGCCCAATGTGCCTATGTATGCCAGGACACATAACACTACTACAACCCTAACCAAGCTCAACAGGTATCACGCCTTCCTCCACCAAAAATGCAACACTAGCCAGAAACTCATCATCGCTGAGAAGACCATCAACCCACCATTGTGCTGTACTTCGAACCCAAGGCTCTATATCGCTGTTGTCATAATCCGTATAAGATGAGGTCGCATCAACCTGTATCACATCATTCTCTATTAAAAACGCCATGGCCCGTACAAACGATACATCATCTATAGTGCCCTGCGCCCACCACCCAACCGTGTTTCGTATCCAGTCAGGTATCAGATTTGTACTGCCGTTTGATGCTGTATTGAACATTATTGGTAGTGTTGCGGCAGCCAGATCATTATCATCGACATTGCTAAACTGCAACAGGGCAGGTCCCTGTATATCAGGAGGCACATTAAATACTATGCTTGAGGGATTGTTCTCATCAGATACGCCACTTCCCGAGTAAAGCACCATGTCACTGTCGTATACAATCCTTACATCATAGGGGACGGATACCACCAAGCTACTGGGAAAGACGTATGTTATATTGAATGACACCGTATTGGATTGGCCGGACACGGGTATTGGTGGTTCCAAATCAACTAGTATGCGATACTGGCCATTGGCGGTTACTGAACTATACACAGAGTCCAAGGACGGTCTGGCAGTAACCCGCATTATGTCTGTGTCGCCGGTCTGCTCGTACAGCCTAAACAGCTCACCCCTAGGCAGTACCAGATGTACCGTTCTATATTCCAAAAAGTAGTCGTCTATGGTTATGGTTGTAGGAGAGAGATCTAGTCCGTTGATTTTAATATCAAAGTCAGAGACCAATAGATCCCCAAAGGTTTCAGGTACGGCAAACTCGACATGCACCACATCTATCTGATTTATTATATCCTCATGCCATTCAAAGGGCATCTCAAATGATATGGTTCGCCCTGTAGCATCATATTCCATATTATACAACACATCATAGTACGTGATGAACTGCATGGTCTGTGCCCCCCAGTACTGATCATTTATAGTATAAAGAAACGTCATGGGTACGGATACTGCCGAATTAAACAGTAATGGTTCCGGTGGCACATATCCTTGGGATGACAGTATGGATATGTCCAGCGAGTATAGACCACCATCGCCAAGGCCCGGCCCCGACATTGTATAGGTGACATCGCTTAATAGGCCAAGAAAGCCGCCGGAACTGTTTTCGTATAGTATGCCATCGCCCGAGTCATCAGATACAAACCGCAGTTTTACAACTCCATCGCCTGCCCAAAACTCCTGCGTAAAGAGTTGGTTCTGCCCGCGTCTGGCATCAATGTATAGTGTGGTGTCTCCTATCGGATCCCGGTTGTCATCCTGGATAAACGATATAGACACCAAAACCTCAGACTCTGTCTTTTCAGAGTCAACCACTACCGTTACCAGCCGGTCATTGAATGGTACTGGCGGCAGCACCTCGATGCCCGTGCCATGCCCATGCGCCACAAGGTTTGGCGGCACAACTGTACATAATATCATAAACGATACCCACCAAACCATACCTATTTTATCTATATACATATCAATTCTGATAAAAATCTCGTCGCTCCCTTATCAATACTTTTTGAATTTAAGGTCTTTGTGCGTTAACTGTTGGTGGATTGCGCATCTCCCGTATTATTCCGCCGGCGGAACTTTGCCGCGACCACACACCGGCAGACTTTGTTGGGAGGATGATCTGAATATGGGAGTATGGTGCCTGGTTGCCTTAAGCAACCTATATATAGCGGCGTGCATAAGTTTCTGTAGTTTAATTTTCGCACATAGGGCGATTTT
>VXON01000079.1 GCA_009840065.1 Cenarchaeum sp. SB0662_bin_33
ACACATCATTATACTATCATGAATAAAGATCGCGCTATAAATGTTTCGATTTTTGTTGTAAAATGAGGTGTTTGATGGTTTGATTTTGACTGATCATATTGTGAAAAAAGCTTGGTTCATACGAAAAAAGCTTGGTTCATACAAATTTTGATTGTTATATTCCAGTACACAATTTATTTATGCTCCCAATCATATGCCACATCTATGCTAAACATGAGCCTCACTAAGAGGAATTATGGTAGGTATGATAGCACCATCTTTTACGTTTATCAATCCATTACTCTGTATTCGTATGCTTGGTAGTGCCAAAAACGGCAAAAATAATGGTATTAGATGAGGCTCCCTGTGGGTACATCCCAATTCTTTGAATGACTGTTGTACCCTTACAAACTGTTCAGATACGTCATCCATCTCCATCTCAGATATTATACCCGCTATGGGTAACGGCATATGCGCACGAATCTCCCCATGTATTACTGCGGTGGTGGCCCCGCGTGATTTTATCACCTGGTTTATGGCCGTGGCCATATCCGCATCACTGTTTCCTATTGCGATTATATCATTATCATGAAATGTAGCGGTGGTGGCCATACCACCATGCTTTGTACCAAAGTTTTCCAAAAACCCCAATGCCTTCTGTGTACCATCACGTTTTATGGCGGCCACCTTCCATACCGTATCGGTGGCACATACCTTCCCATCCTGTATTGGTAGTGTGGCTCTTCCCAATTTAGTAATAATTTCAGTCTGCAATAGTATGGTATTGACTGCTACTTCATCACCCTGGGCGGGGACTGCTAAATCTGTATCAGATAACATATCCATCCCTACCGTCTCATAAAGCCACTGTGGCGCCTTGTTTGTCTGGTTATGATTGGTGGATATCTGGCCGCCTATAATGGTAGCACCTATGTCGAATGAGTCCATATCATTTAGAAGTATTATGTCTGCCAGTCGTCCAACCGATATACCACCTAGCATATGGTCCATTCTATAGTACCGAAAGACATTAAGGCTTGCCATGGAGATGGCCTGTACCGGGTCCACACCCGCCCTTATGGCCTCCCGGACACAGTGGTCCATGTGACCAGCCTGCATGTCCGTAGGATTTAAGCCATCGGTACACAACATCAACCTGCTTGTGTCTATACGTCTGGATGAGATCTCTTTTAGTATGCCGTACAAGTCACGTCTTATTGAGCCCTCCCGCACCATGACGTACATGCCCATCCTTAACCGCTCTATGGTCTGGTCATAGTTGATGGGTTCATGACATGATGTTATCCCCGATGCAGCATAGATTGCTAATTTTGTACCCGACATACCGGCTGTATGACCATTGATTATGCCGCCCATCTCTTGTATGGTTGCCATGTTTTGTATTGTATCAATGTCTTGTTTGATCACCTTAGTCCATGCAAATACCTCCCCCATTCCAAAGATGTCATCCCTATCCATCAGATTGCGGATCTGCTCTTGTGTCATGCTTTTTGCACTGCTTAGTTTGGGATCCACAGGTACCCCGCCGGGTATGCAGTTGAACACTCTAGCCTGGACCATACTGCATGCATCGGCAAACCAGACAAGTCCATCATATCCGCACACGCTAGTTATATCTACCGGATCTGAGAATAGTGTAGTAGTGCCGTGTGATATGGCATGTCTGGCCACATGGTGTGGTAGTATAAATTGGTCTATATGGGTGTGCGGGTCTGCAAGACCAGGAGCCACATACCTGTTTTTGGCATCAATTATACGTGTATCCTTCCCCGTCATTTGCGCCGCATCCGGACCCACATATGATACATATGACTTGTAGATTGCAATATCCGTGTCCGGTATTATCTCTCCGGTATACACGGACACCAGCGAGCAGTTCTTTATTACAACATGAGACGCTCTCTCTCCAGATAATGCCTGGACTAACTCTGTAATTTCAGTTTGTTCCACTATATACCGCTAAATAATATGATAAAAAAATCTATCACTTAAAGTCACTGTGAGAAAATATGTGCTGAAAGCTACCTTCTTTTTCCAATAAAATTCGGTGCTCTGCATCTCCGCGAAACAGGACGCAGACGGCGCCAACATAATCTATATTCTGGTTTTTGATTGCATGTATAGCCTGAAGAGACGAACCACCACTTGTAATTACATCATCCATTATAATGACCGGGGGCTTTGGTCTGCCCTCTATTGTGCTGCCTGTCCCATGACCCTTGCTAGCCTTGCGCACATAAAACCACTCCAAAGGTGGAGTATTATTCTGTGCAAGAGTCATACAGGATACGGCTACAGATAGTGGAATCGCTCCTGATTCTAATCCACCCACTGATGCAGCTCCTGTTTTTTGAATCATTTTTAAGAGCCCGGCAGCGGCTAACGCAAGCCCATCCAAACCTAAATTTTTCATATTAAAGTAGTCGGAACTTGTCACGCCCGAGGCCAGCTTGAATGGTTTGTCTGATTTTATCCATACTCTCTCTTTTATTATATTGTAAAGAGTATTTTTTACATCAATAAAGTCTGTTGATTCTAAGTCATCAATAAATAGATTCATAGTATATTATACCTCCACTTTTATTCACGTTTTTTGTATCGGTCTGTTTCTATTAAAACATATGCGGGATTACTTCTGTTGTGCCGACATGTGATTTTATGTATTATAATTATGTAGGCAACTAGGCCCCCTACAGAGGCAGGAATAAAAAATACTCCAAGTTTTATACAACAGCAGGTTTGGTTATTTGATAATATTCCGATGGCAAAATGCATATGTCACATAATTTGCGCCTATGCTTAAATTACTCTCTTGTGTCATTGTGTATTATGAACATACCAAAGACGATTCGCCGCTACTGTCCCAAATGCGACACACATACGGAACAAAAGATATCTATCTATAAGGCGGGAAAGAGGCGTGGGTCTGCGCGAGGGGAGCGCCGCCACGCCGAACGCAAACATGGATATGGTGGACAAAAGTTTCCAAAGTTGGCAAAGCCTGCCAAGGTAACCAAAAAAGTTACTCCACTACTTACTTGTTCCATATGTAAAAAGAAGTTCAACAAGTATGGTATTCGTATTAAAAAGTTCGAGTTGGTGGCGGCATGAAGAAGGATCATCAGCTCATTCCAGAGCCATCCAGTAAATTTCAAAAGGTATCGTGTCAGGAATGCCAAGAAGTACAGGTGGTATACTCACACGCCACCATGCCGGTGATATGTAACTTTTGTGGCAACGCACTAACAAAATCTACCGGCTCCAAGACCATTGTATTCGGCCAGATTGTAGGTAGCGCCGAATAACATCCAATCTCTTGGTGTATTAAGGTTGGCGGCTATACGCATATCATTAATTATTATATTATTTGTGGGCGCGATGAGACGGTATCTTGGATCCACCATTGATACTCCGGTATACCTGCACAGTATGCCGTCATGTGTCATGGTAATGCCCGGCGAGAGGCGTAGTGTGGCTGCATACTTTTCTGTAATCAATATCTCCGTCCAATACTCCTTATCGTACAGTCTTACAATACATGATATTATGTCCGCATCCACGCATGGTAAGTCTGCGGGTACTATTATGGTAGGGTGCGACAGATGGTTAAGTGCATAGGACAAATCCACAGAGTACCCTTTACCTTTGGTCTCTATCAGGTTTATATCGCATCTATCCAATATGCGATGTACTTTTGGGGAAGACCCGCTGACCGCCGCATATATGTTGCTTATATGAGGAGATCTCATCAGGGCATCAACGGCGCAGAGTACAATGGGCCTGTTGTATGGTACGGAGAGTTTTTCCAGGTTGTTTGTTCGTCTGCTGCCTCCGCCAGCCATTATTAAGCCGATCATATGGAGACAACCACTGCGATGGATGCTGCCCTGCTTAGTTCGTTTATGGCGCCAAATATGTCGCCGGTCATGCCGCCGGTGGTACGGTTTGCTATGTATAATATTGTAGTGGAGACCAGTATGCCTGCCAGTATGGGCCAGACCATATGGGGCGCAAATAGTACGGGTACGGCCCACCATGCGGTTGCCACCACCAATCGTTTTTTGTTCATGTAGGCGCAAAATATGGCTCCGGAGCCTTCTACGGCCGGCCTCCCCAGATATGATGCTACAATCATGGAATATTTGGCTGCCACTTCGGATACAACTATAGCCACGAGTATCTCCATGCCGCTGACCTGTGATGCCGCTGCCAAAAAGCAGACCACACATAGTATCACTGCGGTTATGCCTCCTGTACCCACCATTTTGTCCCGCATCACAAGCAATCTCCTTTTGGAGTCTCCCCTTCCCATCAAACCATCAGCAAAGTCGGCTAAACCATCCGTGTGATGCAGGCCGGTCATTATAGAGAGTGTGGCTAGGGCCGCAACTGCCGCCAAAAGAGGTTCTACAAATAATGATGCTATCCATCCCACGCCCCCACCCACTATTCCCAGTAACAGCCCGACCACTGGAAACCAGTGCTGTGATAATGATGCCTTCTTTAGACTGCGATACCTGACGGGTATTATAGTCAGAAATGAGACTGCATCTACAAGACCCATGGCCACACCTGGGACATTACATATGCCATACTACATACTATACCTCCAAAGATATACGAGGTACACTTCATTATACGAATGGCATCCTTGATATCTTTTGCACAAGCCTCCCTGCCCGTACCTAGTGTATACTGACCTGGTTTCTCCAGGGTTATGTTCAAAGCGCCCGCCATGGCAGACATTGTATACCCAGAGTTTAGACTCGCGGGCTTTTTGCAGTCCCTACATATTGCATGGTATGCGCCCCTGTAATCATATTGTAGTATGAGGGCCGATAAGACCATCACATATGCCGTTATGCGTGCCGGAACCCATCCCAGTATGGTATCACAGTTGGCACCAAACCACCCCACCTTCCCAAACATCTCTGAGTGGTATCCTGCCATGGAGTCTATTGTGCTTACAGTTCTAGACACGAGGGCCCCCAGTACGCCAAAGAGGCCCATGTAGAATAGTGGCGAGGTTGTACCATCAGTCGTATTCTCGGCCACGCTCTCTATGGTACCGGAACATATCTGGCTGGTGGAAAGATTGATGGTATTTCGCTTTACTATGCATGCCAGAGCGACTCTGGCACGCATATCATCTGACATGATATGATCATGTACTGTATTGGCGTGTCTCTCCATATTCTGTATCGAGATGGTACTTTTGAGTATCAGTATGGATACTATAATGTATAGAAGGGGAATGAGTAGTTCGGTGACATACAACAGTATGGCTGCCGCGGTCACCACTGCGCCACACGATGTTATGACTACAAGTACACCCCAGTACTTTTCCCGTCTAAATGGTATCATTATAGCTATCATTCTACCGGCCCAGGCAGTTGGATGATATCTGTTGGGGGGGTCGCCCAGTATTATATCCAACAGTATTGCCCCCATTATTATGCCGCAAGGGATGGTCCATATGGCATCCGGTGGGATTATCATGATGATATACAATCCAGAATGTGCTGCACATTGATATTCTCTTTGACTATATCCGAGATGGATGCAATGGCCTGCTCCGTAGGTATTGTGGTGTTGTGGTAATCCAGAGAGTCTTCCGGGGGCAATTGTACGTCCGTATACGGTATTACTCCTATTGTGTCTATATTGGTGACTCTCCTAACGTGTTGTATGCCAGTATATAGTATGCTGGCATCTCCCCGAAATTTGTTTATTACAAAGCCTTCAACCCTTTGGGAGTGTTCTCTTGGGAGTAGGGATATTGTACCCACCATCTGGGCAAAGCACCCTCCCCTCTCTATATCCGCGGTTATAATAACGGATGCGTCGGCCATCTTGGCCATCATCATATTTGCCATGTCGAATGGTATATTGATCTCGGCCGGCGAGCCGGCGCCCTCTAATATTACAACGTCATGGTTCTGCCGGAGATTACTCAGGGCAGTGGCGGCCGCCCGGATGCCTTCGTTCTCTGCATACTTGTAGTATGTCCAGGTGTCCATTGTACCCCGGCTCCGGCCCATCTCAAATACCTCACTTGATGTTTCATTGTATGGAACTAGTAGTATGGGATTAATCTCGGGTGTCACCTCACAGCGCGCCGCCTGTGCCTGTGTGGCCTGGGCCCGGGATATCTTTAATTTGTCATGTGTAAAGGAGGACATGTTCTGCGACTTGAAGGGCACCACATCATATTTCATGTCCGATAGTATACGGCAGAGTGCCGTCACAAGGGTACTCTTGCCCGCCCCCGACATGGTTCCCTGTATCATTATACATGGCATGACTCTATTAGTCGCTCACATAGTATTTTGTCTTTGTCACCGGTCTTTGTGGATATGCGTATATGATACGGCATGCCAAAACTAGTACAATCCCGCACCAGTATGTTGTGTCGCAAGAGCCGTCTCTGTATTGTGACGGCGGGTTGTCTAGTGCGGATAACCATGTAGTTTGTATCCGAATGTACGGGTTCCATGTATGGTGACTCAGATAGTGTACTGTGAATGTATGGCATCTGTCTGCGTATTATGTCGTGTGATGCCATAATGTGTTCGGGATGACTCAGTGCCTGTTCAGCAGCCATCTGCGCAAGTGTACCCACACACCAGGGTATGCGATACTGCCGCATATCATGGGTTATCGCATCACCTGCAATAAAATACCCTACACGCAGTCCTGCTAGGCCAAATGACTTTGTCATTGTTCGTATTATGATTAAATTGTTGTAGCGTTTCATGTACTGTAAAGCGGATTCATTTTTTCCGGGTGTCAATTCTATAAAACACTCATCAACCACTACCGTAGAGTTGGCATCCCTGCCTGCCCTTATTATGTCATGTATGATGTCGTGCTGTGTCAGTCTGCCAACGGGAGTTGTTGGGTTACACACAAAGACGCAGCCATCACATGGTATTGCTTGAATGAACTTATCCTTGTCTCTTGCCACATTATTCGTTTGAAATAATTTCACAGTACAGTTGTATAATTTAGCTGCCGCCACATACTCGCTAAATATGGGCACCTGCATCAGGACGGGCCTCTGCGTCATATACCTACATACGTTGTATATGGCATCAGTGGCGCCATTTGTTGCGGTCACATGTCTTGGCTCCATATCCAAGTATCGGGATATCTTCTGCTCCAATGAAAGGTTGTAAATGTCAGGATACACAGTTGACTGTCTTAATGAATTCTTTAGAATATCATGTATGGTGTGGTGCATTCCCAATGGATTCACACTGGTGCTATGGTCGGTCACACCCTCATCTAGCCCCATGCTACGTGCTCCCCCATGCAGCATTCCAGTCATGATTCTGTCATGTGTCGTATAGCCTTTAAGGAAGTTGTGCCTGTGACCATTTAGTTGTATTTAGGGTGCACATTTGTGTACAGGGGCGGATTTGAGCGAATGCGCAAACCCATTTGGGCAATACTGTGAACCTTCAACGACTTTTTCAAGGGTCATACACCAGAAGAGATAGCAGATACCTAGAGAAAGATCAAATGAAGTGGACCGCTCCAGTATTTACAGGTGATTTAAAAAATTCATCCCGCTTGCCCACGAATATCTGATATATGCCGGTTCGGACTGGTGAACATGTGGCTGCCGACGAGGTCTGCGTGTCGGGCAGTGATGATGAGCCTGCATCAGTAGATGTTCAGACCACCGAGTCCAAACGAA
>VXON01000002.1 GCA_009840065.1 Cenarchaeum sp. SB0662_bin_33
TTCTTCAGAGCATTTAGCCTTTCCATACCTAACTTCCCATTGCAGAGCTGTTACGTTTAGTATGGTATGGTCGTACCAGCGTATGTTATAGCAGGTGTTCCGCATTATGTTTGGAGATCCTGTATTGTATGGTATGGTATGCCGGCAGCGGATCGTCAGTATGCTGCATGTTGGTTACAACGCCTTCCTTCCAGAATTTTATGACCTCTGTCCACCAGGTGTTTTTGGATGACCATTACTGTTTTGGTCCTACCACATAATGTTGCCTGCAGGATACCCAAAATCACAAGGTAAATTAAAACGATATGACAAGATGTATTGTTGAAGAGATTCACCCCTGATATGGTAGACAGACTGAACGCGGAGATAAGCACCGCTAAGGATGCAGTTACATGGGCATCTGAAAACCTGCATCCCAGGGTAGGCAAGGCATCCAGCTTTGGTGCCGAGGATGCCGTACTAATGGATATGATGATAAAGATAAACCCACAGTTCCGCTTCTTTACATTGGATACCGGCCGGCTGCCCCAGGCCACGCATGAGGCCATAGATGCAGCCCGCAAGAGATATGATGCCAATATCACAGTACTGTTTCCAGATGCCGGAGAGGTACAGGATATGGTAAACAGTAAGGGCATGAACCTATTCTATGATAGCGTAGAGAACCGTAAGTTATGTTGCAATATACGTAAAGTCAGACCCATGGACAGAACGCTGTCTACGTTAGACGGCTGGATTACTGGTCTACGACGGGATCAGACCCAGAGCCGCCAGAATGCCTCAATATTTCAGATTGATAAAAAGTATGACAACATACTAAAGATAAACCCCATAATAGATTGGAGCTGGGATGATGTCTGGTCGTACATAAGGGAGCATAAAATATCGTACAATCGACTATTGGATGAAGGGTACGCCACCATAGGTTGTGAACCATGTACCAGGAGGGTCAAGCCTGGTGAGGATATCCGGGATGGACGCTGGTGGTGGGAGAATGGCATAAAGGAGTGTGGTCTGCATCATGATGTCTAAAACCGCAGTTAAAGAGCCCAAGAAAGAATCCTCAAATAAGGGAATCCGCCCGCATGGGGGTACTCTGGTAAATAGATTTGGTGATGTCAATACCATGGATATGCCTGTTATAAAGACAGATGCGGACTTTGGTGCGGATGCTGAAAACATAGCCGATGGTATAATGAGTCCCCTAGAAGGCTTCATGGGGTCGCAGGATTTGGAGTCGGTGATGAATAGGGGTCGTCTGGCAAACGATATTGCATGGACGGTTCCAATTCTATTCCCTGTAGACAAGATGACTGCCCTAAGCTCCAAGGATGCCGGTGATGTCCTGTTACAGGACCCATACGGGCATAACTATGCAGTCCTACATGTTGATGAATCATTCGAAATTCCCCGAGAGGAGATGGCGCAGAAGATATTTGGAACAATGGATACTTCACATCCGGGCGTGGCAAAGACACTCGCCATGGAAAAGTATGCCTTGGGTGGCAAGATAACATATCTGGAGCGTCCTCACATGACTGAGCTTCGCCGTCATCGTCTGACCCCAATAGAGACCAGGGAGATGTTTAGCGATATGAAATGGAAGACTATAGTGGCATTTCAGACACGAAATCCTCCGCATGTGGCCCATGAGATGCTTCAAAAGACATCCATTACAGTACGTGATGGTGTATTTGTAAGTCCCATCGTGGGAGAAAAAAAGACTGGCGACTTTACAAACGAAGTTATAATAAAATCATACGAGTTGATGATACTATACTATTATGCTACCAATCGGTGCAGGATGTCTACATTACATACGGAGATGAAGTATGCAGGACCAAAAGAGGCTATACACCATGCTATAATGCGCCAGAACTATGGCTGCACGCATATAGCCATAGGCCGGGACCATGCTGGTGTGGGCAACTTTTATGACCCGTTTGCCGCGCATCGTATATTTGATGACTATCCGGATTTGGCAATTGCGCCCATCTTCTTTCCCGCCTTCTTTTATTGCCGTAGCTGCCTTACATTTACCAATAGCAAAGTGTGCCCGCACAGTGTTGAAGATAGGGAGACCATAAGCGGTACAAAACTACGGGAGCTTATAGAGAATAACATAATGCCATCAGAGTTTATAATGCGGCCCGAGGTTGCCAGACTGATTCTTCGCATGCCCAACAAGTTTGTTCTTTAGTTTTTTTGTCGAAACACTGCGGTCATCACGTACTAGTGAAAAAATACCCTTCATTTGGTGTAAGTATTGTTTGTGCTATATCCAGCCCTTTGCCTTTGAAGGAGGATCCGATATAGATTAGATATTTATCGTTCTTTGATGTATTTAATTTGATGCGAACCACACATGCTGCTGTTATATTATTTCTGTCTGTCTTAGTTATGGTGCCCGCAACACCAGCACTTGCGCAGAACGTCAAAAACCCCTCATTATCTATACAGGAGGTAGAGATACCGTGGTTTGAGTTCAATCGGGTGGGCCGGGATGCTTCTACAGTTCAACTATATGAAGATCATCCAATAAGCTGGCAGATAACAATAACCAATAACATATTATACGCCAATCCCTTGGGCAATGCTGTATTACGTATTCATGACGCGTTTGATGTAGACCGGTTTATTGAAGTGGGTATGGGCGCCAATCCTGATCATAAATTTTGGCTGGCAGCCCAGATGCCCCGGGAGGGATATGTTGTCATACACAGCAAGACCGACCGGGGCTGGTTTCCAGATGCCAGGGTAAATCTTTCGTATACCGACCGGGGCGGCCTTACTGTAAATAATGGTGAAAGAATCGTGGTGAGCAATCTTGATGTTGGAACCTTTGTGGTTGGTTCATACTCGGTCTTTGGAATGGAAGCTACCTCAGACCCACAAGCCACAAACTCCGGACTCTTACTGGTAGAGTTTCTCTCAGGAAATCCCACCGATAACATTTATGCTCTATTTCCGTTTGTAGTTACTGCTGCGGTGGGAATTCTTGTCGGCGTTCTCTTTATTTCAAAGCGCCGCTCATAGAGTAAAAAGCGCACCTGTCCCTGATACGGCATGCATTACACATGGGGGATGTAGGCTTGCATATGTTCTGCCCATACATCACAAAGGTGTCATTTATCTCCAGCCAGTAACTCTGGGGTATGATGTTTTGCAGTTCCATCTCCGTCTCTTCTGGCGTCTTTGTGTCTACAATGCCCAATCGATTTGATATTCGGTGTACGTGTATGTCGACAGGAATGGCTGGCTTCTCAAAGGCATATACTAGTACGCAGTTGGCCGTCTTTCTGCCTACTCCTGGCAGGGATGTCAAATCCTCCATATTCTCGGGCACCTGACCATCATACCTCTCGACTATAATTCTAGCAACATCTATGATTCTTTTAGCTTTTACGTGATAAAATCCTATGGATTTGATTATTTTCTCAACATCATTATAATCTGCAGAGGCCAACTCGGCCGGAGTACTGTATACATCAAAGAGCGCCCGCACAACCTTGGCCGTATTCTCGTCCCGAGTTCTGGCGGAGAGTATGGTTCCTATCAGTATGCTAAAAGGACCCTTATCTTCGGCATCATGTAGCTGCCGCAGCGCGGTCATCCGGGGAGGCTTTACCACCCTCATGGTTTCTCGCATACCATCTAGTGTTGCAGCTATGTCATATGTCATGATGATATATGCAGCGCGCATGCGCATATAATATACCATGATGTCATACATCATACAATGATGCTGACACGGTACGAAGAGGGTGCCCTGAGAGGCGAGCATGGTGACATACTACAGATGGCCTATCGTATACTTGTAGCTACCGGTGAGGCGACTGACGCGGAGAGGCTGATTCCGGTAAATTGGGTACATCTGTCTGGTGTTAATTACAATACTATTGGTGATGCCGGCGAACAGTTTTTACGGTCCATACGGCACAAAGCCCGGGTACGGGTAAAAACAACACTAAATCCAGCAGGATTCGACAGGGACACAGTACACGAATATGACATCACAGAAGAGTTCATAAAAAAACAGGAATCAATCAGAAAGTCATATGAGATGATGGGAGTTGAGACATCATTCTCCTGCATACCCTATGATATATTCGATATTCCCGCAGCCGGTACACAGGTGTCTTTTGCTGAAAGCAATGCGGCAATATATGCCAACTCACTGGATAATCTAAAGACCAACAAGGAGAGCGCCTTTAGTGCATTGGCTAGCGCCCTGACCGGTAGGAGCCCCTACAATGAATTTCGGAAGGATGTGTATCCTGATGTTACAGTGGAGATGAAGATCCCAAACCCCACAGAGTTGGATTGGGGAATGCTGGGTCTATTTGCGGGCAGGGTCTCTGAAAAGTGCGTCTCCATATCTGGTGCCGTACCCTCGGACAGGCGGGCGTGCAAGGCGCTGTGTGGGGGCATGGGTACTTCGGGTACATGCTCCAAGTTTACCATGGATACTGCGCCTAGTACAGAGCATATATCATTTGATGAGCGGGAGGCAAAAAATATTCATGATGAACTGGCCACTGCCGAAACCGGCGATGTAATAATACTGGGAAGCCCGCAGCTATCACTACCCGAGATAGAGTCGCTGATGGTGATGCTCCGGGGCCGACGCTTTACCAAAAAATGTATGCTGTTCTGTCCACGTATAGTCAAGGAGTCTGCCGCACCATACATAAAAGCCTTGGAGAAGGCGAATGTACACGTTTTGGCTGACTGCTGTGCATGTTTGACACCCCTGCTATCCCCTGACAACACTGATGGCGTAATAACAAACAGTATCAAGGGGGCCTACTATCTACGTAAGTCAAACGGCCTTGATGTATCACTAAAACCATTACAGGATATAATACGGGAGTATACTACATGAGGCGCCTGGTGGGCGGTCGGGCCACAGGCATACTGACACATACCCACCAACCCATCAATTTTTTGGGCATGGTAAACAAGGATACGGGCATAGTACAAGATGCATCTCATGATCTATACGGTAGATCACTACAGGACACAATACTCGCTCTTCCGTACGGTATAGGGAGTAGTGTGGGGGCCTATACGATATACTCTATAAAATCAAATAATGCAGCACCATCTGCCATACTGTGCGAGCGTCCCGACCTTACAGTCGCTACCGGCTGCGCGGTGGCCAACATACCCCTAGCAATACTTGATACTTTTGAGATGGAATCATTACATGACAACTCCAAGATAACAGTGGATGTGGATGCCGGCATGATACTGTATAATTAATTATGCCCACCTCTCTGCCGTATGCCGCATGTGGACCACATGTGTCCCATCCCAGTATATTTTATTGCATGATGTGCATTGCATCTTTTTATCATCAAATTTCCTCTGCTCACCATTGCATATGGTGCATCTGGTTTTATCAACCATAATATCTGTGGATATGTTAAATACTGCAATTACTTTTTTCATTATGTCATGTGTGGTTGCCGCATATATTATACACACATCTCTTGCATAGCGGCACAATTTTTGGTTCTTTGTCAGTATGATTCGGCCTGTTGTGATGGCATAGTGTAGCGTATCGACCTGTGTCATGTCAGAATAATATTCAGTATCATAACCTAGAATGCGCATGTTTCTGGCCACATCCCCCACCATTGAATCAGCCAAAAATTTATGCATCATGTACCTGAAGTATGCGAGTGCTCCCTGCTGGCAGTATGCGGACATAGTCGTCAACTGTGTATTCTTTGGAATCATGTTTTTTCATACGCAAAAATTCATTTCGTATTTTTTTGGCAGCATCTACCATATCCAGACCCGAGGGTTCTATTACCACGTATGCATCAGAGTGCTTTGATATGGCATCTGGTGGACCGCAGGTCAGCAACGAGTCCCCCTCATACTGTATCGTGCCCACGGCTAGCTTCATACTGTTGCCCGCCTTGATGAAATTTCGTTGTCCCTCTATCGTAAATGATCCCTTTGGTAAATACTGTCCGCTGGGGGCGGACTTTTTCACTTGATTAGGATGTACCCAATATGCGCTGACACCATACATGCCTTCTCTCCATACCCGGCTAAAACATATTGTTGCCTGGGCTACCTCCTCCAAACTGCGATTTGTAGGCTTCTCCTCCTTTAATATAAAAAATGGCGAGCCGTATATCTGAGCATGAAAGACATAGTCATCTTCCTTCATATGTCGCCGTACAACTGCAGAATTTGAAGGGGCATCCCGGCCTCCTATTGCAAGGGATCCATCCGTAGTAAAGAACCACCTGTATCTCTCAAACCAGTTCTTCCGGCGAATCTGCGCATATGTAACACTATCCTGTTGTTTCTGAGTTTCAGCTGCAGCCCTCTCTATTTTTTCACGTGTTTTGCTCATAACTTTTTCAATGGATTTAATGGCGGCTGCCTGTTTTTTTGCCTCAGTGTATAATGTGGATGCAGTGGATTGTAGAGGCGCATCTAGATTTATCTTTATTTTTTCATCCAATATTGCTAGGACCGGAATACCTTTTTCTTTTTTTAATATGGCATTATTTTGAGCCAATATTTTTCCGGCCTCTACCTCATCCAGTCTGAGTATGCCCCTGGAGAGTATTGTGTATAGGGAGTTGGCCACGTTGGTAATTGATGCAGACCTATCAGTGACCGTCTGCACAGCCTTTTTCTGTTCGGCCAGCTGAGCCTTTAATGTCTCAACTTTGTTAGAAGACTCGCCCCCGTACGACTCCTTGCCTTTTTGCAGTATCTGTTGGGTCAGCGTGGTATCCAAGCCCGTCATAAAACTATCTACCGCTGTAAGGCCTGCCTGCTCTCCAAGTTTTATGGGATATGCCTCATTCCCATCCTTCCAAATGGTGGGCACATGCCTTCCTTCTGTAACGTCTGATATTATCCGTCTGGCAGAGTTATACAGTGATACGATCTCGTCCTTGCTTAATACGTACCCGCTCTTTTTTGGTTCTACACCTGCATTGTGTGGTATGCCCTCTGCATATCGGCGGGGCAGCCCCAGCTGCCTTCCCAACCACCGGGCACACGCCATTTTTGCGTCTTTTATATCATTAAAATCATCTATTTTTAGATCAAGCGCATTCAAACCGTTTTGTGGAGGCTGCATATACTCCTGCCCGACACTCACACTCCGATGCCTGACATCTATTGAATGCTGTAGTGCCAGCACTTTTTTTTCACCATTACACAGTATTATATTTCCATCCCCAAAGAACTCTCCCACCAATACAAAATTCTTATCAAAACCCCCAAACCTTAGATATGCAATCCTCTCGAGCCCCACCTGTTCCACATCCTTGAGTTTTAGTCGCAACAGGTCGTTTCGCAGACGTCTGACCAACCTATTTTCTTCTATCTGCGCAATCCGCGTATTGGTTATCCATATTCCAAGTGTGGATAAAACCAGTAGTATATCGGGCTTGTCTGGATGATGCAGCTTGAAGAGTATACTGTTTCTGTCTATTCCATATATGTTGCTGACATAATACTCCTGAGTCTCACCTGATACACAATTAATTATATATTTTAACTCAATTCCTGCTAATGCCATATGTTGTATAATGTATTGTCCATATTATATTATATGATATAGTCAGAAAGTGGAAAAATGCTAATTGACACCTAGGTGCTAAGAGTGGAAAAATCCTCAGACCCTACCTAGGATATC
>VXON01000170.1 GCA_009840065.1 Cenarchaeum sp. SB0662_bin_33
GGTGAAAAAATCGCAGTAGAGGATATAAGCTATGGTACAGAAGGGTGATCTGGTGGGCGTAGTAGGCCCCAACGGGGCTGGCAAAAACTCTATGTTTAAAGCGATACTTGGATTGCTGTCCTACAGGGGAACTGTAAAGCTTTTTGGACACAAATTTCAGAGATCTTACAAAAAGATACACAAACACGTATTTTCCATACACAAATTCCTGTAGAAAGAGTGGTGGAGGCATCCGGGCAAGCGAATGCGCATAAAACGACAAGATAGAAAGTATCCGCGCAGGGATTGTGTCTCATCGAAAATAGTCAAGTATGGAGGGCGAGAATGCGAAAGTCTCGGGTATGGCGGCACCTATGCAAGCCGTGCAGACACACATTTTCAGGAGTTGCGGGGCTCAGAGGCAGACATTTTGGTGCACCCATAATGCAGTATGCCCTGCGTGCTTCGTAGTTTTTCACTATATCTGCAAATTCTTTTGTTCTGACTGATGGTTTTTGGCATCCCATAAACACCATCTATCCCAAGATGGCCGGTCACAACCTGAATCCGAACATCAGGCCAAAAATACTGCATCCAAACACGCACACGCGGGCCATAATGTATATTGTAATATCAAAGTCCGGTTCTGAGCCGAGGCGATAAAAGGCCATAACCGTGCATCAAAACACTGCACGACAAATACCCATGCTAAGGGGGCATCTGGGCGTGGAGGGCTCTTTATATCCGGCCACGACTAGTGTGGTGGTCATATGAGGTGCCAAGCCAAATGTAAAACTCTGGGATACGCAACGATATTACAGGGACAAATCCTTTGTTCTTGCGGGAGGAATACTTGTGTTTCCTCTTGTGGACTGTACGGGAATAAAAGCAGTCTTGTGTGCTTGCCTGTATAATTTCCAGTCCCAATCTAAAAAGACTTTTACCAATGGATAAATGAACTAACCCTGTGAAGATGATAATAGCTACACTTGCGGCAGTAGTCTTGATGACTACAAGTACTGTGGCATTTGCAGAACAGTTTGAGGTTATCAACACTGAGGGGTCCTCGGTACCAGGCTGTCAGGTTACTAATTCGTGCTTTATACCACATACACTCACCATAAGCGTAGGTGATGAGGTCATATGGAAAAATGCTGATGTAGCCACACATACAGTTACCAGTGGTACACAGAGGGGCGGCCCAGATGGTGTATTCAATGTCAGCCCATTCTTCCCAGAGGATGCATTTTCACATATCTTTGATGAGCCAGGAGAGTATCCGTACTACTGTCTGGTACATCCGTGGATGAAGGGACTAGTAATAGTACAGGATGCCATGGCCGATGATGATAATGCGGAGACCATTCCTCCACCCGATGATGGCGACCAAAAATCCCAGATGGATGAACAGCGCGCTACTCCCACATATGATGCAGAGCACTTTGTCACCACATGGATAATCAGCACACCTGGCGAATCAATAATAATACCGACAGGAGAATTGACCGGCACGTACTCTGTGGATTGGGGAGATGGCACCATTACCACAGAGGCAGGGAATGCTATTCATGAGTATGATGATGCTGGCAATTACACCGTACAGGTATACGGCGACTTTACCAGCATACGTCTGGGTGGCGACCCCACGAATGCGGTCAAACTACACTCCATTGACCAATGGGGTATGATACAATGGACAACCATGGAATCGGCGTTTCGTGGTGCATCCAACATGGTGTATGGGGCAACTGATGTCCCTGACCTCTCGAATGTGACAGATATGTCTCATATGTTCGCCCACGCCCACTCATTCAATGGGGACATCTCCACCTGGGATGTGTCATCAATAACGGATATGTCGTCCATGTTCGCATCTGCCACATCATTCAACCAGCCACTAGAGTCCTGGAACATATCATCGGTAACTGCTGCAAACGGAATGTTTCGGGGCGCCTCACTATTCAACCAACCCATAGATTCTTGGAATACCTCGTCATTCATGGACACATCATTCATGTTCCTTGATGCTGTATCATTCAACCAGCCACTAGACTCCTGGGACGTATCGTCTGTGACCGAGATGTCCTATATGTTCACCCATGCTACATCATTCAACCAGCCACTAGACTCTTGGGATGTGTCATCTGTAATCAGTACATCATCAATGTTCTGGTTTGCAGAATCATTCAACCAGCCACTAGACTCCTGGGATGTATCATCTGTAATAGACATGGAACGCATGTTTGAGTCTGCTCATTCATTCGATCAAGACCTGAGCGAATGGCATATCATACCTGATGGCACATAGTGACGGCGGACCTCGCCTTCTTTTGATACGTATCTGAAGTGTAGTAATTATTGCTTGGGCGGGGCATTACTAAGATGTATAGTATATAAATTATATTTTTTAAAGATCAAAATATTTATATTAAAGTAATTGTTTATCTAAATTATAATTACATGCCGCGACGTAAAACTTTTAGTAAAATAGATCCTAAGTATATTAACGAGGACAGAACTATAACTATCTAATACGGCCCAGAACTAAAAGGATGAACAACGACAAGACATATCCCCCACTCAATTCCATGATGGCATTCATCGCTGTATCCGGAGCCTTGATATGTAGACAGGCAATGTGAGTGCTATCTGAAGGCAGCATGGGAGACAATCTAGCCCCCAGTTACTCTTCCATATGGCAAAGGTCGGGCATAATACTGCCCGGTTTGAAAAGGGTAGAACATTTCAGCCTGTCAAAGATGGTATTATACGACTTGTTCCCGACTCTACTAGAATAAAGGTGGACAACAGGGGCAAATAAATACGCGTACAGTGGAAGGCTCTCAGAGGATTCTTCAAACTACACATTTTGGATATTCGTCGCATACTAGCATTTAACGTGACCGAAATGAAGGGCGGAGATGCCGCACAACTGCACGGCCTGTTAGAGAATGCACCGGCAAAATACACCGGCAGAGGAGTTTCGCTGCCCGAACTCATGGCAGATATGACAGTCGATTCGGTACACTCAAGTACAAGGCCCGGCACCAGACAGACACTGCTAGATGAGTGAATGTCCGACTATGCATATAGTGCCCGTCCGGAACCAGAAGACCAAGGTACATCAGATGCCACCCAGATAGAGACGGATTACACACAGTACAACAACACTGTGCAAGTGAAACAGATCTTGAGGGATACGGATACCGCCGTGGGCTGATGGGGGATACAACTCTCGCGTAGTGTTTTTTGCTTTTGAATAGTTTGGACATAGACCCGATAATCAGGAACCCCCCAATGTATAATTTTTAAGGGAATCATACACTGCACCTAGTATGTATGCAGTAATTCTAACCGAGATGGGAATACTGGTACGTGATGGGGACCGATATGTGCGCTCGTTTCCATTCTCCAACAGGGCGGAAGAGTATCTAGATGTAAAGGATGGTAGGGGAGAGAGGGCACCTCTGGTGATATTTTTATCATCATCAGAAGTAGAGACCAATGACTCTGGACTGCTCTTAATACTGAGCAGAAACGGCATTGATGCTAGAATGATGTCAGAATCTGACATAAATACAATACAAGATACAAAGCCCACAATCTTGGTGGATGGCGGTTTTACCTCCAATGAGCACGACTCTAGGGGAAAACTACGGGAGTTTGCACTGGAGTTATCATCATCCAGGGTTGCCAAGATATCCGAGACACCTGACCTGCACATAATACAGGCAATCAACTCTCTTGATGAGACGGATCGCATAGCCAACTCACTGTTTGGCAGGCTGCGGGAATGGTATGGACTGCACTTTCCGGAACTGGAAAATCTAGTCGATGGAATAACCGGATACTGCAAGATTGTTCTGGTGGGTAGACGTGAAAAACTGAACACCAATGTGTTCATAGGTGCCGGCTTTTCAGAGTCAAAGGCGGATATGCTGAATCTTGTCGCCAAGACCAGCCGGGGCGGTGATATATCAGATGGAAACCTAGGACACATACAGACCATGGCAGGTCAGGTTCTTGAGTTGTACAAGACCCGTAGGGACCTAGAAGAACATGTCGAAGAGCAGATGAGGCAAGCCGCACCGAACCTGTCTGCGATAATGGGAACCGGGGTGGGCGCTAGGCTGATGGCAAGGGCGGGCAGTCTTCAACGATTGGCGACCATGGCTGCCAGCACCATTCAGGTATTGGGTGCGGAGAAGGCACTATTCCGTTCCATAACGACAGGCTCGCAACCGCCCAAGCACGGCCTTATATTCCAGCATAGCATGGTGCACAGGGCTCCCCGCTGGCAGAGGGGCAAGATAGCCAGAGCCGTAGCATCCAAGGCAGCAATAGCTGTACGGATGGACATGCACGAACCAGTATTGAATGAGACACTGTTGGAGAAGTTGAATGTCAGGGTTGAGGAGATTGGCGAAAAATACATGTCTCCCCCGGAGAGGCCACGCACGCAACAGAAGAGCGAAAGACCAAGAGGTGGAAAACAGAAAGGAAAGAAGCGCAAAACAAAACAATCCAAAAAGGACAAGAAGGACAAGAGAAAGATTGTCCGAAGATAGTGGCTGCTTTTGGATCAAGTTTGAAGGCGAGAAGAGACTTGCTACTGAAAACTTGGCAGTTGGCATACAGGCATACAAGGAGAAACTGGTCACGTATAAAAAGAGAGAGTATCGAATATGGGATCCATACAGAAGTAAACTAGCATCGGCCATACTAAACGGAGTACCAGTACACTCCCTATGTTATGGCGCATCCGTATTGTATCTTGGCGCGTCCACGGGCACCACGGTAAGTCATGTCTCGGATATGGTGGGCAGCGGGGGCGCGGTCTTTGCAGTGGAGCATACCAGCCGTGTGGCTCGGGAGTTGATGGAGCGGGTGGCGCGCCACCGTCCAAACGTCACACCAATACTGCAGGATGCCCGCAGGCCTTCAGAGTACTTTTCAGTATTTGGTAGGATGGATGTGGTGTATTGTGATATTGCGCAGCCGGACCAGACTGAGATATCCATAAACAACTGTAAAAAGTACCTAAAGCCAGGCGGAACTCTGTTTTTAGTAATAAAGGCACGCAGCATAAATGTCGCAAAAAATCCCGGTGACATATTCAGGTCGGAGATATCAAAACTGCAGGACTTTGATGTGCTGCACAATGTAGACCTTAGACCATACCACAAGGATCATGCCATGGTATTGGGCAGATATTGCCATCATGAGACAAATCTCTGATCCATATGCACGCGGCGCATGGTTGACCAGCTCTTTCGTACGAATAGGGGCATTTTTCCCGTTGCAATATATATCTCACGAACATACCGCACGGTCTCTGTATCTGCGGGGTAACCACTTCCCACAGGATGACTCTTCTGTATCCTCTGTATGGCACGATCCCGTAACACTTTGGCAATTATGGATGCGGCAGCAACCACTACAAACTTGGCATCGGCATCTATGTGTGAGTGTATCTGCGTACTCTGTGTGAGGTCCTGTAGCCTCTCGCCAAACAGTGCAGCATCAGAGTAACACGAGTCTACATAGTATGCATCGGCAGGCGTGCAGCGTATTATGTCGGCCATCTTTGTAATCTCTAAATCAGTAAGACCATGAAACAGCACACTGTTATCTATGGCGTTGGGATGGCAGCGCCGTACCACATGCGATACACTATACTCTAAAATCATACTGTATAAACTTCTCCGGGCACCCGCCGTCAGCATTTTAGAGTCCTTGACACCGGCCTGATGCAGCATATCTAAATTCGACTCGTCAATCGCAACACCCGCAATCACCATGGGTCCTATGAATGAGCCTCGTCCGGCCTCATCAATACCGCACACAATCACAACTTCATCAGAAATTCCACAGGTATTAAACCATCAGCATATTAAAATATCGTATAATGATAAAGATTACAGAAGGCAAAACCCACCTACTGGTCCCCGAGTCATCACTATCGGATGTGATATCATCCAAGCCCCCCGTTTTCTTCAACCCCCGCGCAGCCCGAATCCGGGATATCTCGATACTGGCCTGTCAGGCCCACGCCACACAACAGAGACCGGGCACATACTTAGATGCCATGGCCGGCATCGGGGCGCGGGGGATTCGCGTAGCCGTGGAATCGGATTATAACACCATATACGTAAACGACTCAAATCCCCAGGCCATGGAGGTTGCCCGAAGATGCGCAGTCCTGAATGATGTGCACAACGTATACTTCTCTACACAGGATGCGTGCAGGTTTTTAAGCGAGCACTCCGGCAGAGGAGTGCGGGGGGACGTGGTGGATATAGACCCGTTTGGCTCACCGGCACCATATGTGGACTGTGCTATACGTGCCACAAGATACAATGGCATGCTGGCAATGACCGCAACCGACCTACAGGTGCTGGGCGGACTGCACAATAAGGCATGTCAGAGGATATATGGCGGTACTCCACTCAAGACCGTATATCATGCAGAGATATCCATACGTCTAATTTTAGGCTGCCTGACTCAGGTTGCCGGCCGCCTAGGGGCCGGAATCGTACCACTATACGTGGAGAGCCACATGCATTACCATAGGGTATATGTCAGGGTCCTCTCCACACCGGTACCGGATAATTTGGGGTATCTGGTACAATGCATGTCGTGTGGTAGTCGTGGCGACTCTGAACATTATGATGGCTGTTCTGATACAAAGAGCAGGGCGGGTCCATTGTGGGTTGGAGGGATATTTGATTCTGAATTTGTCAGGGCTATGATTGGGCATAGTGGCAACGACGCCTATACAAGACATCTGCAGATGTGCTATGATGAGGCAGGCATGCCACCCACGTTTTATACATCCGATGAGATTGCATCTAGTATAAAAAGCGGTCCACCCCCGCTAAAAACAATGATATCTGCATTAAAGGATGCGGGCTTTGCCGCATCGCATACGTCATTCTCGCCCACCGGATTTAGAACGGATGCCAGCATCGGCGATGTATGCGATGTGATGGCTAGTATGTAGCAGGACAAAAGTTTGTGAACATTTTTCGTTCTTTATTACTAAATGAAAACAGATATAAAGATCGATACTTACTAGTTATAAAATGTCAACACAGGCTCAGAATTGACTAAGATATAGGAGGAAAAAATATCTACTCTCAGGTGTTTATCTGATATTCCCTCTAATGCACGGTCATGCAGTCGTAAAAACCAATCGCGTAAAGGTTGTAAAAGATGCCCGGCCACCTCACTAGTAGAGGATGTCTCTATACTTTATGGCGGCTGCAATGATGAGAGATTACTTAGACACTTTCTTATGACCTGACATCGCACGCATCTTTTGTAGAGACTCAGTTTTTACACTTGGGAACAGATTGATCTTTTGGAATACTTGCCGTGTTTTATCCGGTTTTTCTGCCCACTGGTGATTGTCATAGGCACATAAGGATAGGGCCCGGAACTAAATCTATTGGTTGGCATACCAAATAATGACTATAAAAATACCATTTGCAGTCGCATGAATTATTGTATACTACTTGTCCCTACTATAGCGGCGTGCATAAGTTTATGCAGTACTAAAATCGCCCATACACACTACTGAGATTGCATGTACCTCATTTTTGGAGAAGTACACGAGTTATGTCTGTGCTACAAGAT
>VXON01000102.1 GCA_009840065.1 Cenarchaeum sp. SB0662_bin_33
ACAGACATAACTCGTGTACTTCTCCAAAAATGAGACACATGCAATCTCAGTAGTGCGTATGGACGATTTTAGTACTGCATAAACTTATGCACGCCGCTATAACAAAATCAGTATTTATCTATCAGTTACGGAGATATTTCCCAACCAACTCTTATCAATACGTATAACGACATTATGTCGTGGCCGACAAGTGGACCGTAATGATAGTATCCGCGGGCATTATAGTAGGAGTATCAGTCATAGTCATCATGTTCAGCCAGGTGCCGACACTGCAGTTTCAGCCATCTGTGCAGGATGTCTTTCCATACTGCCTGCGGACGCTGCAGTGCGCCAACGTTCCCGAGTTTGATCAGATACCATACGAACAACTAATCATAATATCCAAGAACTATAACAAGTGCTTTGAGGACTTTAAGATAGAACAGACCTGCAACGTACAGGTGTCTCAGGACATAGAGCGGTTCCACGAGATGGGCTTTGTTACACTGCGCTAAAAATCTGGCGTATATACAGTCTCCGACCCACTCAGAAACGACTCAATCTTCCTCTCGTACCATGTCTCGCCACCACTCTCAAATCCGCCACTATATGCATCATGTATGGCATCTATCTCACGGGCGGGTATGCCGGCGCGCTCTAGTCCCCCACGGTTTATCCTTGTAAAGCGACCCCTGTTGATGAGCGCAAAGGGCGGCACATCCTTTACTATGGGGCATCCCATCCCAATCATTGCATAACTACCAACCCTACGATACTGATGTATCTCGGCACCTTGTCCTATGTTAGCATAGTCATGTATCTGTACATGCCCGCCCAATGTGACACGTGTCGACATTATAATCCCATCATGTAAAATGGAGTCATGCGCAATATGACAATATGACATGATGTAACAGTCAGACCCAATACTAGTCAGCTCAGTTGTGGGCTCATGTATTGTAGTAAACTCGCGTATCGTATTGTTGTTGTGTATTACAATACGGCCCTTGGATGTACTGTGTATGATGTGCTGTGGACCTGTACCAATTATTACATATGGGAATATGTGATTGTTGCTGCCTATAATCGTGTCTCCCTGTATGACGGCAGTATCGTGTATGTCCGTCCCCCTGCCTATCTGTACACCCATGTGTACTGCATATGTGGAATTGTTTATATATGGTATGTTCCAACAACTGGTAATGAGTGGTACAAATAACCCATACAATCCAATGGACCTTTACAATAAATGGCTTGAGCAGAATCGCCAGCTGCAGGATAACTTCCAGCAAGGCTTTGATCGCGTCACCCAGCAGATGAACGACATCCAAAAGATGTCCGAAGCCTGGGGTCGCATGAGCGAACAGATGGATGCGGTGACAAAACAGGTAAAGATGCCCGGCGAGATACTATCATCCCAATTCGTCGAGATGATGAAGCCATACCTGTTGCCATGGCAGCAGTCCGAATCTTCATCAATTCCGGGCATACTGACTGGATGGGCGGCATTCAAGACAGGAATAGGCAGCAACGGACGCATATCAATTCCCGAGGCAGAACGCAGTGCCTTGGGACTCAGGGAAGGCGATCTTGTACAGGTTATAGTACTTCCAGTATCAAAAAGAAAGGAGGTGAAAGAATGAAGAATGATCAATCACAGGATAAAACAAAGGATGTGTTTACTACATATCAGGACATGGTAGACAAGGTGTTCACCAACATCAACCAGACCGTACCAAAGTACTATCAATTCATAACCGATGCCCAGCAGGAGGTATTCAAGACACTAGAGGAAAACGTCACATCTGCAATTAAACTGCAGAAGGAGATGGCCACCAAAGGTGGACTGCCAACCAGCGCTCCCGATTCAAATCTGCGCCTAATGAAGGACTCTACTGAATCTTACATCAAGCTGGCTACCATCGGCAATCAGCTGGTGCTAGCCGCAGTAGCCGCTGCACAGCAGACCGTCAAGACTGGCAACGAAAACGTAAAAGCCATAACCGACCTGAGCCAGGACGTAACACGTTCTTGGATGACAGCATTTGCCATCCCAAACTAGTCTGATTTTTTAGACAACCATCTGCCCAACTCGGGCAGTACCTTTTTCTGCGATAGTCTACTGGCAATCATGCCCACATGTCCTGTGGGGTATAGCCGGAGCGTCTTCTTCTTACTGGATACCGCATAGTGTAGCGGCATGCTGCACTCTGGTGATACCAAGTGGTCTCCCACGGCCACCTGCGTGAAAATGGGCATCCGTATTTTGCGCAGGTCTATATTCTGGTCTCCTACAACCATCTTGTTCTGAATTAGTAGGTTCTTCTGGTATATGTTTTTGATCCACTCCCTGAACAGTTCACCTGGTATAGGGGGTGTGTCACTGAGCCATTTTTCAACCCGTAGAAAGTTGTCGACAAACCTCTCGTTATCTATGTTCTTGAAAAAGTTGATGTACTTTTCAATTCCCTGCTCAAACGGCTTTAGTACCGAAAAGCAGTAATACATGAACTCGGGCGGCATATTGCCCACAGTATCCACGAGTTTGTCCACCTCGACATGCTTTGAGAGATTGCTGATTACGGTGGTGTCCTTCCACCCATCTATCACGGGAGCAGTGGCGATGTAGTTTCGCACCTTTTCTGGGTGCAGGGTTGCATATATTGTGGCTATGGTCCCTCCGGTACAGTACCCCTGAAGCGTCAGATTATCCGTAGATGTGTTGTTGAGTACGTGCTCTACGCAGGAGTCCAGGTACATGTTGACGTAATCATCAAAGTTCAGATACTTGTCTATGTCCGTGGGCGTGCCCCAGTCTATCATGTATACGTCGTACCCCTGCGTCATTAGGTTTCGCACCCAGCTCTTTGAGGGATGTATGTCCAGTATGTGGTACCGGTTTATCAGGGCATATGCGATTAGTATGGGTGTTTTATGTGTGGGTTTTTGATCATCCTTATAATGCAGTAACCGCATTTTATCCATACTGTATATGGTCTCGTGCGGCGTTATCTCTAGGTCTATCTCGTCGGGAGCCTTGACCATGTTGGGGGCCCTAGCCATGTTGGAGCTGAACTTTACCAACTCTTCTATGACTCGGGCATCAGGCTCCATCGTATCTCCTTGATGCCTCTAGCCTGGCCACCCTTCGGCGTAGCTCATGCAGCTCCTTATACACCTCATCTAACTCCTCGCGGTTGGGAAGGTTGGCCGACTTTAGTATTATACTCGCAATATTATTCCAGTGCTTTGCCAGCTCCAACTCTTCGGATACCATCTTGCCATAGTTGGCACCAAAGGACTTTGAGTCGAATAATTCGGTAAAGTCATTGTCAAATATGTCAATCCATACGCGCTTGTATGCATCAAAATGCTCGGGATCTTGGGGCAGATCCTGAATCTTCAGATTCACCTTCTTTTGTGCCTCGGTCCATGTGTCTGTCAGCTGCTTGTAGTATTCTATCAAATACTGACTGAACACATCAATCCTCTGATTCATCTCAATTAGTTCGGTTGCCATCCTCTTACTGTTGGCAGCCATGGCCCGCATGGGCCCCACCGATGAGAGTGCCTGTGACTTGCTGGACATAAGATACAGAAGATCCGTCCAAAACAGGGAGAGATGCTTGTAGTAGTCCTTGCTGCCTTCTATATCTGGTATCATGCGTATATGCTAATCCCTACTAACTTTAATCTGTTACACATGTTATGCTGATTTTGTATCCGAATTACCTTTTATCATCTCGCGAAGGCCTGCGCACCTGTTACGTATGGTCACCTCGGTCACTCCGGAGGCGTTGGATATCTCTTTTTGTGACTTTTGCTCGTCGGTCTCTATACACGCAAGATATAGGGCTGCTGCAGCTATGCCCATGGGATCTTTTCCTGCTACAAGGCCTATCTCTTTAGCCTGGTTTAGTATCACAACCGCTCGCCGTTTCGTCTTCTCTTTCAGGCCTGCCTCGCTGGCTATTCTGGCTACGCCCTTTACCGGATCTACTACCGGCATCTGTAGTTCCAACTCCCTGTATATCAGCCGGTAACAGCGTGCCACATCCTTCCTCCGAATATTTATGCTCTCTGATATGTCGTCTAGCGTTCTTGGGGTCTCCGTATTTCTACAGGATGCATAAAGACATGCTGCCACAAGACCCTGTATGGACCGGCCCCGAACCAACTTCTTCTCCATGGCCTTTCGATATATGTAAGCGGCCTTCTCTATTACGGCATCGGTGAGCCCCATCTTGCCTTTGAGCTTGTCCATCTCGTTTAGTGCCTGTCTGAGGTTGCGGTCTGCAGATGATGCCGCCTGCGTCCTACTATCCCAAGTACGCAATCTCTCTATGGAACTCTTCATATTGGCCGAGAGCGGCTTTCCTGCCGAGTCCTTGTTACTGGCATCTATTATGGTTGACAGCCCCATATCGTGCATTGTAATGGATGTTCCTGCACCTGCCCGGGCCCTACTTCCCTGGTCATTAGAGAAGGATCGCCACTCGGCTCCCATATCCTCTACCTTGTCTGTCATGACCCTCCCGCAGTTACCACAAAAGAGCTCTCCTGTTGAATCATCAGTTAGTATCTTTCCCTTTACGCAGTACTTACAACGCGAATCAACTGTTGTATCACTCACATGTAGCAAAGCACACAGCCGGTTTTTATAGTTTTATATATTAACTGAAATCGGAAAAAACGTCAATTGTAACCTATGTGTCGGGTATGGATATGTCCTCAAGCCCCATACGACACATCAAATTCACATTGCCCTAGAATCATACCTGAAGATATCATATAAAAAAGCACATGTAGGTGGATTGGTGGTTTCCTAGACCCTGCAAAAACACAAAACTTTAAACATAGTGCAGGGGTATGGGGTACACGCCAGACGCCCAAGGTGGGATATGTTTGTACACGAATGTGACTGGCCATAACGTATCTAATGGTTGGTACTCTCGCCATGGGATACCAGTTGGAATCTATAACACTGGTAGATGCAATGATTTGATAGGCACGAACCACTAGTTCATGCAGGAGGAATCCAAAATGTTAATAGAGCCAAAGGGCGGTGTATGTGAATTATGAAGCCGACATATGATGATATAATCAAGGCAGCGGAGAGCAGGGGGGATGATGTTCGAGTTACTCCTCTAGTATACTCGGCCACCTTTAGTAGAATGAGTGGTTCGCAGGTATACCTAAAATCGGAATTTCAACAAAAGACCGGCTCCTTTAAGATAAGAGGTGCCCAATACAAGATACAGACACTCACAAAAGATGAAAAGGCCAAAGGTGTGGTGGCAGCCTCTGCAGGAAATCATGCCCAGGGTGTTGCTTATGCATCTCAAAAGGCAGGAATACACTGCACCATTGTAATGCCAAAGACTGCATCACCTGCAAAGATATCTGCCACCCGGGAGTATGGTGCCAATGTAATACTGTGTGGGTCCAACTATGAGGAGGCTAGCAGACGCGCACAGGAGATAGCAGACGGTACAGGCGCCACAACCATACATGCATTTGATGATCCCCATATAATAGCCGGTCAAGGTGTCATTGGGCTTGAGATAATGGCTGAGATGCCGGATGTTGATGAGGTGTATGTCCCAATAGGTGGTGGAGGCCTGGCTGCAGGTGTATTGCTGGCAATAAAACAAGAGAGCCCCAAGACACGCATAGTGGGGGTACAGACATCCTTGTTTCCTGCAATGCACAAATCCCTAGCAAAAGGAATAGTGACGAAGGTGGGAAAGCGTGCCTCTATTGCCGATGGTATGGCGGTACGCGTGCCAGGCAGTATACCATTTTCAATAATCCGGGAGATGATTGATGACATCGTACTGGTTGACGACACGGATCTAGTAAAAGCCATGTTTCTATTGTTAGAACGCTCAAAACTACTGGTGGAGCCGGCCGGCGCGGCTGCACTGGCATACGTAATAAAAAAATGTCCAGCTCCAAATAAAAAGATCGTATGCATAATGGGAGGGGGTAATGTCGACATGTATCTATTGGGTCAGATTGTGGATAGGGGACTGGCTACCATGGGCAGGCTGCTTAAGGTGTCCATGATACTGCCGGACAGACCTGGTATATTCAAGGATATAATGGATGAGATAGCTGCCGCCAACGCCAATCTAGTTGAAATGGTACACGACAGGCTCAGCTCGGCAATCGATGTGGGTACGGTGTCGGTGACGGTTAGCCTAGAGACGGAGGGTAGATCAAGTACGGAGGCGTTAATCCAGGCACTTCGGACAAAAAACATAAAGTTTCACATACTGACATGACGAGATAATGTTTATACAAAATCATTCCGCAGAGGGGCCGGGTCTGCTCAAGCAGATGTTTGAGGATGATGGTCTGGATCATAGAATAATAAAGCCGCATGATCCCATTCCGGATACCATACATGACATACTGGTAATATTGGGCGGACCGCAGAGTGTCAATGATGATTATAAACGACTTCGGGATCAGGAGAGGTTGATACGATACTGCCACAAGAAGGAGGTTCCTGTACTGGGCATATGCCTAGGATCTCAACTGTCGGCGCGGGCACTAGGCGGTCGTGTATACCGAGGTGCGCAGTTGGAGATGGGTTTTTACAACGATGTCATACCCGACACCAACTCGGCACTGTTTCATAATGCAGACTTACCATACTGGGTGTTTCACTGGCATCATGATACGTTTGATATTCCTCCCGGAGGCATACGACTGGCCGGGTCTTTGGAGTATGAAAACCAGGCATTTATTTGTGGTAGCGTGCTGGGTATACAGTTTCACTTGGAGGCCGATTACGGCATGATAAGTAAATGGATGGGAAGCCCGGAGGGTATTAACACTGATAATATCCGGCATACGAAAAAAAATCTGACAGCACTTTATAAAAATTACAAGAAAATGTTTAAAATATAATCTCCATCTATTACATCTGAAAAATTATACACAAAGCAGTCATAAGTAAAATATAAAATGATCGTCTGATGGCTCCCTGCATACAAGTTCAATCCTTGTGCCATAACGATTAGGGGGGTTCGAAAGCGACAAGTATAATGACAAGAATATCAGCTTAATATTTTTGAAATGTTGCTTTACATGACCGGAATTATGATGTGTGGCATTGTGGTAACTGTGATGATTTTTTCTAATGACTTTTCTATACTGTATCATAAAGAACCTGTGATTGGTACTGGCATCGTATGAACCAAGCTTTTTTCACAATATAATCAACCAAAATTGAACTCGTAAATGTGGTTAATGATACGTGCGCAGAATACCCAATTGTGTAAGACTTCCTATTGTAATATTCCTAATTATCGGAGGCCGGAGCCGGACCGATAACCCTGCACAATTCATCCCAGACGTTGAGTTTGCGTAGTTTCCATGTTTCAACACAACTGAGCATTATGCAAAAGTTTTCTGCTCCTCTGTCACTCTTTAACTGGATACGGCTGTTCCTATGGCCTATCATCTTGCGTATGGACTGCTCGCATAGGTTTGTGGTAGAGTGGACATGTGAGTACATAACAAATGTAAACATCTCGGATGCCGCGTTTTCTAGTGTGGTGCCGA
>VXON01000130.1 GCA_009840065.1 Cenarchaeum sp. SB0662_bin_33
TACACAGGACCATCACTGCTTAATCACGCGAAGGCTGTCATTCATGTGAGGGGGGGGGGAGGTTGACCTCTTACCTTCAGAGTCTGATGGGGACTCCGCGTCTGTGCAGATGCCCTTTGACAGAGCCGATGGCGTTATCATCATAGTGGAATATGGATGCGGCCAAAGCTGCGGATGCGCCAGTATGTAAAAGAACATCGGCCATGTGGTCAGGCTCGCCACATCCGCCAGAGGCTATAACGGGTACTGATACCGCATCAGATACGGCAGCGGTCAGCGTCATGTCATACCCCTGCCGCGTACCATCCGCATCTATGCTGGTAAGCAGAATCTCGCCAGCCCCCAGGTCTGCTGCCCGGCGGGCCCATTGTATGGCATCTATTCCGGTGGGCTTCTTTCCGCCATATATGTACACCTCATACCAGAACTCCTCTGTGCCTTGGTGAAACAATGTGTTATGTGTAGGAGGCGGGCCATAGTTGCGCTGCGCATCAATGGCGACCACCACGCACTGACGGCCGAATGTCTCCATCATGGAGGTTATCAGAGCAGGATCTTTTACGGCGCCCGTGTTGGTTCCGGCCTTGTCGGCGCCATTCAGTAGAATGGTCCGGGCATCATGTATGGATGATACGCCGCCTCCCACAGTGAATGGTATGTCCAGTACAGATGCCACGCCGCGAACCAGCTTTGCAAGGGTCCTTCGACGCTCCTCAGAGGCGGTAATATCCAAGAATACAATCTCATCGGCACCCTCGGCTCCGTATCGTCTCGCCAGCCGTACCGGGTCTCCGGCATCACGTATGGAGCGAAACCTCAGCCCCTTGACTACCCGTCCGGACTTTACATCTAGGCAGGGGATAATCCTCTTTGTCAGCATGCCAAGGCCTCCGGTATGGTAACCAGCCCCTCGTATAATGCCTTTCCAAGTATTACGCCATACGGGGAGAGCTCCATTACGTGTAGTATGTCATCTATACCAGATATGCCGCCGCTGGCTATGACATTTGATATGCGGCACACCTCTGAGAGGGTCTCAAGATCAGGGCCCGATAGCGTGCCGTCGCGCTCAATGTTTGTTACCAAAAATTGATTTATGCCCAGCTCCACAAGTGATAGCATGGTGGGCATCAACATGTTATCTGTAATATGCTGCCAGCCGTGACTTGCAATACGGCCTTTGTTATGGTCCAGTGACACAACAAGACGGTCATCATATCTGTTTATGAGTTCCCGGAGTGCCCCTGTGTCTAGGGCCAGCGTGCCTATTACCACGCGGTCTGCATATTGCAGTGTGTCATGTACGGATTTTTGAGTACGGCGTCCGCCGGCAACCTGTATAGGTATAGAGACCGAATCGGCCATCTCCCGGATTATACCAGTGTTATTCCCAAGAGAGAGTGTAGCATCCAAATCCACGACATGCAGCATGTGGGCGCCCTGCCCCTCCCATTGTTTGGCAACATGTATGGGATCACTGTAATATATGGTCCTGTCTTTGGGGTCTCCGCGGAGGAGGCGCACCACCTCACCGTTCATTATATCGATGGCGGGTATTATCTTCAGTGCGAGCACTCCCGCATAAAGTTATCAAGTATTATGCCGCCCGAGGTACCTGACTTTTCAGGATGAAACTGCGTGCCAAAGTAGTTACGATGCTCTACGACGGCAGGTACCGTTATTCCATAATCGGATGTGGCCTTTATCAGGGATGTATTGTTGGGTCTGGCCATATACGAGTGTACAAAGTACATCCATGGGTTGTTGCTTATGCCATCTAGTAGTATACCGGCATCCTGTATCTGCAGAGAGTTCCAGCCCATGTGTGGCACCTTCATCGTATCAGGGAGAGATACAACCTCGCCATCCATTACGGAGAGGCCGCGGCATGAGCCCTCCTGACTGCGCTCAAAGAACATCTCCATGCCCAGGCATATTCCCAGAACCGGCATCGTCTCGCCCACATACGAATATAATGTATTATTATTGTATATGGAGTTCATGGCAGTGTCAAAGCTTCCGACACCAGGCAGCAGCAGTCCCGAATAGTCGTTGTCACTTAACTCTGATATGACCTGGACGGTGGCGCCCCGTCTCTCAAATGCATTCTTGAGGCTGAATATGTTGCCCGCGCCATAGTCATACAGGGCCAGACGGACCATTACATTGTACCCTTTGTGCTGGCCGGACCCACCCTCTCTGCATCGGGGGAGGCGGCCTTGCGCAGTGAAATGGCTAGGGCCTTGATGGCGGCCTCGGCTATGTGATGATCGTTGCTGCCGTACATTGTTCGTATGTGTATGCATGCCTCCATATTCTGTAGCAGTGAATTGAAAAAGTGCTCAATATCCTCCTTTGGGACTCCCTCAATGATGGGTCCGGACAGGCCCAGCTGCACCATATGATATGGACGGCGCACCAAATCCACACAGCACTCTGCCAAGGATTCATCCATGGGAATTCTACAGTCTGCAAAACGGAATATGCCATTTCGCTCGCCTAAGCCATCACAGAGGGCCATACCCAGTGTTATGGCAGTATCCTCTATGACATGGTGCAGTATGTTATCATGCGACTTGCCTCTTAATGTAATGTCAATCATCGAGTGGCGGGCCAGTGACGTTATCAGATGATCAATAAACCCAACAGTCGAATCTATGCTCGCCTGGCCCGTGCCGTCTATGCGCAGCGATATGTCTACTCCGGTCTCGGATGTCTCCCGGCTCATCTGGGCCTCTCTCTCCATTATACTATACAATAAACGACATGGAATTTAACAGCTTTGTAGCATCTCACATATGGACTCAAAGAGATAGTCCGCGCCCCTGTCTTGGAGTGCCTGGTGGCGTTTGGCAGGCTGGGGGGATGAGCCCCACACACCCACAAAGATGACCGAGTCTATACATTTGGCCATAATCAGATCCTCAACAGAGTCACCCACATATATGCAGTTTTTTAGGTTCATCTTTTGCATGGCAGACTTGAGGGGTATCGGGTTGGGCTTGGCCAAGTACCGGGGCTCATCCTCCAAAAACGAGGATGCTCGTATGTCAAATATGTTCATGAATCGACCCAATGTATATGATGCCGACTTGTAGCCCCGGCCCGTCACCATACCTATTTTGTGATGGAATAGTTCCACCAGCGTGTGGGATGTCTGCTCGTCTATAAGAAGTTGTTCTGTGTCAATCAGGCCCGGCTCGCTGAATCTTGAGTGTTGGCCGGTTATATTCCGGTACAGCACTGGTCCATAGAATATCTGATCAAAGACCTCCTGAACCATGCTCTCGCTCCCGGGGTAGCTCAGCTCCTCAATTATGTCATGTATGTCGTGTATATCGTTGGCCCTCTGCTCTGTATGTTGTATGCCCCTGTTGTTTATGGATAGTTTCATTGTGGTGTCATACGGGTCAAGGCGGGCGCGGTATCCGGCAGCTGCCGATAATATTACAGAGTAGGCCAGGTCTATCTCGTTGTTGTATGCGCCCGTATCCTTAAAGGACTGTATGAGTGGTCCCAGCCCCTGTGTGGGTGCCGTTATATTGAGAGTGTCTAGAATTTTTTGTACCGTCAATGATATGGTCATGTAATACGAGTCGGCCACATCCACTAGAACACCATCGCAGTCAAACACTATACCGTCGGCGGATATCATTTCAGCAAATCTCTGACGGCCAGTAGAAATTGTGAGTTCATCTTGTGTGTTCCCACTGTAACCCTCAGGCACCCGGTAGCATCCCCCATTTGCCCTAGCATTCTAATGTGTATTCCCTGCTCTGAGAGGGCCTTGTGTATACGGCGATAGGAGCCTCCGGCATCAAAGAGTACAAAGTTGGCGTTTGAGTCAAATACATCAAAGGCGCCAAAACCGCGCAGTGTCTGTATTATGCGACGACGCTCCTCTTTGATTATATCCCAAGAGGTGGATATATCATTATATAGTTGTAGTGCCTGTATTGCACAGTCCACCGATAACACAGATAGTGGATAAGGATACTGTATTACGCGGTCGAATACTTTTGTTATCGGTGCACTGGCCACCATGTACCCAACCCTGAGGCCGGCCAAGCCAAACGACTTGGAGAGTGTACGCATTACCATCAGTTGTGACGTATTGTATACCATGTCCATGGCAGAGAAGCCTCCAAAGTCCGCATATGCCTCATCCAGCATTATGGGCGTGTCACAGGATTCTACAAGTTTGCGCAGGTCTGCGCGGGGTATCTGGTATCCGGTAGGGTTGTTGGGCGAGTCCAGATATATCATGTCAACGGACGGGGCGCGCCGTATTATTGTATCCATGTCAGGGCTCATGTCGTTTCGACAGCGTATACGCTCCAGTCGTATATCATATAGGTTACACCTGTCCACAAAGAAGGAGAATGTGGGGTCGGAGACCAGTATCTTAGAGCCGGCCAGCCTTGAGAGCACCATGTCCAGAATCTGATCCGAGCCATTGCCGACGGATATTTGGTCTGTAGATATGCCTACAAGCCTTGATATACTATGTATAAGCCGCTCAGGCCCGTCCAATGGATATAATCGTATGTCCGAGTTTATGCGGGAGGTTATCTTCTCTTGTATGGGTTTTGGTATTACGAGGTTCTCGTTAGAGTCCAGCCGCAGGCCATCATGTGCAGGGGGCCTCTCGTATGAGGATAGTTTGGAGAGGGCATCAAGTCTCTTTGTGAATGTATTCATTGTATTCGGCTCCGCACTGCCTCATAGTGGTTGTACAGTCCTTCAGAGGCGGTAATGTTTTGTATGTGGGGGGCGGCCTGAGCAAGATGTTTGTAATCTACCTGTACAGTTACCTTCATCTTTACAAAGTCAAGCACCGAGAGTGGGCCCCGGGTCCGGCCCTGCCGGTTGGTGGGAAGTATGTGATTTGTTCCCAGCATATAGTCGCTGGCAGCCGAGGGGGTGTCATGGCCCAGCAGAATCAGTCCCGGAGACTGCACGTGCAGGGCATCCTGCCGGGGGTTTGTAGTCATTATCTGTAGGTGTTCCGGGGCCAGCCTTTCGGCCATCTTTAGGGCACCATATATTGTATCGCAGACGACAATAAAGCCATTGTTGTACAAGCTGTCCCTTATTATATCAGAGCGTTCTATGTTATGTAGTCTGGATTCTATACGATTTGATACGCACTCCGCCATATCATGTGAATCTGTCAGCAGAAAGCAGAAGGTATCCCTACTGTGCTCTGCCTGGGATATCATATCAAGGGCTACAAGGTCAGGACTTGCATCTGCGTCGGCAACTATTCCCAGCTCGGTGGGACCGGCATCCATGTCAATCGATACAACATCAGACACAAGGCGCTTTGCCTGTGACACTATGGAACCACCCGGCCCCACTATTTTATCGACGGGTCGTATCGTCTCTGTGCCATATGCTAGTGCTGCAACTGCCTGGGCCCCGCCAGTCTGGTATATCCTGTGCGCCCCACAGTAATGAGCCGCCACTATCGTGGCCGCATCAATTGGAGGGGGGGATGTTGCAACTATATCAGGCACGCCCGAGACGGCCGCGGGAATTATGGACATTACAGCAGAGCTGGGATACCGAGCCTGGCCCCCGGGTACATAACAGCCCACGCTGTGTATGGGAAGAAACTCTCGCATCATGCATGATGCGGGTATACTGTTTAGTGTCTCGTATAATATGTGCTCGCTATTACGTAGTGTATCTGCCATTTTTTTTATGGTATCATATATGTTGCTTGGGATCACATCATATGCAGCCTTTATGTCATCATCAGATACAAGTAGGGGGCCCGTATGTCCCGTGAACTGTCTCTCGTATTTGCAGAGGGCCTCATCACCCCGTTCCCTTATATTCTGTACAATGTCTTTTACCGTATCAGATATTATAATCGGGGGTTTGTATAGTGCTGCGGCATCACCATATTCTAGTATGCGAATCAATTTTCTATATCCAGCACTTGGCGGGGTTCGTGGACTACCAGTCCTTGACCCAATCGGGAGAGGCGGGGTACCAGTTTGTGGTAATCGGCCTTGCGGATTATGGTGTTTATGGCATACCAGTCCGGATCACTTAGTGGGCTTATTGTAGGCCGCTTGAGTGATGTGAGATGTTCAAGAACCATCGACAGGTTGCTCCTGTGCACGTTAAAGTAGATGTGCAGGTGCTTGCGGGCCTGCACGGCCCCCTGTAGTAGTGATGTGATCTCACGCATTATCTCGCACTTTGTGGGGTTGTTTAATGTCTCCTTGTTGGATATGAGCCGGGCGCTCGAATGCATTATGGTGTCTGCAATCTTTAGGTTGTTTTGAGTCAGCGTGGTGCCCGTCTCTGTAACATCCACTATGGCATCCACATCTAGGGGCGGTTTTGCCTCGGTGGCACCAAACGAGAGATGAATCTGGACCGAGTGGTTGTCGCCCCTGCGTAGCCAGGGGGTTATAATCAGTGGGTCCTTATCGCCGTAGGCATCCCTGTAGGATGATAATTGTTTGATAAATGAGGAGGATGTAGTCAGATACTCTGATGATACACGAAGTGTGCGGTTGTTTGATGCATAGTCGGCAACCAGCTCGTTTAATGAGTCAAACTTTAGCGAGTTGTGAAATGCAGTTACTATCTTTATCCGGCCGTACTCCAGATCGGCTATCTCATCCACATTGGCAACCGTCTCCTGTATCCAGTCACGGCCAGTAATACCCACATCATACAGGCCTTCTGCAACTAGTGTTGGTATCTCCTGTGGACGCATCATCTTTACCAAGATATCTGGATCGTCAAGATAGACATCATAGCTGCGTTCCTTCCGCCTTACCTTTGCCCACGCCTCCCTTAGTAGCTGGAATGTAGCATCCTCAAGGCTCCCCTTTGGTATTGCAAATCGAACCTGCGCCATTACACATACCCATCAATGCGGTTCTAATATATCATATTGATTGATGTAGTGTCGCCGATTATAAGGGTAGTACTCTGCAAAAAGATCCAATATTTTTCGGTGCCCTACGGTAACAGGATTTCTTACCAGAAGAGATTGGTTTGGGCCGCCTTTCTGCGTGGCAGCCAGCATCCTGCCCAATATGATGTCGTGTGCAGTGCCGTTGCGAACGGGTCTTGGTATGTTACAACTTAATTTGATACGAATGGAAAGTGTTTTGCTTTTTGAAGTTGGGTACTTGGTCGGGTCAGTATAGCATCCATCCGTAAAAAGTAGGATATGTATTGACCTGATCAGGCACACATCAAAAATCCATGCGCCGGCTTACAGATTGGTATACGTGTCTGTCGAATTATGTGGGCTGGTCATCTGACATATCCGTCAGACCAGCCGTACGTCAGGTGATTTTTCGGTAGAAACTTTCGTTCCGCACCCTAGCGTATGATGTACATCCCTTCTTCGGATCTGTTCCCACCACCATCACTGTGTATAGCCACAAATCCCCTATTGATTCGCTCAACGGCGTTGTTGTTGGAGTCAACATTTTCTATAGCGGCGTGCATAAGTTTATGCAGTACTAAAATCGCCCATACACACTAC
>VXON01000078.1 GCA_009840065.1 Cenarchaeum sp. SB0662_bin_33
GTTCTTGTGGTGTAAGCTTAGCTTCAGCTAAGCGACATGATTTCCGGACGCTACAATTTCCAGTCTGCGTGCAGCATGTTCTGACTTTTCGGTGCACTATACCTAACTTGGCGACGTGATTTTTGCCATATGAAGTATGAAAAACTAATTTTTATTTTTTTATTAAGCGGCGCATGTAGTGTATTGCGCTGGGTACTGCATATGGCAGGAAAGGTAGTTGAAATAGTAAAAATCATTCTGCGTGTCAAAAGTGGTTCGCAGAAACTTGGGCACGCCACTATGTTTGAGTGAAATCTAGGTAATTTGAAAAACGCCTCTGCCCTGTCAAGATTAGTCTGCTATGCCAATCTTCATGCAGCAAGCCATCAGGGTAGTTTTATGGGTAGAAAGCCATAGCTCATACAGTTTTTGTAGTGATTATTGATCTCTTCTTGCCAATCCTTGTCGCGACCCAACCGCCTCAGTGACCTGTATAGTATGGTTATGTTATGCTGTTCTTTCTCGTTTCTTTTTACTAAATCAGAAAGGAACTCCTCCTGTGGCAGTGAGTTGCTCTTTTTGTGGTTGCACTCATGACAGGCCAGTACAAGATTCCAAGCCTCATCTTCGAATATGTATGACCAAGGGATTAGGTGATCAACTTCCGTGTGGCCACCTTTCAACATGTTCTTGCAGTAAAAGCATTCGTCAGTATACTGGAGGTATTTGTTTCGGTATAATACCAGACCTCGGCGCTTTATATTATCCTGCTCAACTTTGGACAGCAGCATGGGTAGGGAACCATTTACTCTTTCAAGAAATTTAGCCCACTCAAAAAACACAGACTTGTAAAGGATGTGTCCATTAAGTCTGAAAAAGTCGTGCGCCTGTGGAGTAAGCCGTATCATCTGCATATTATCATCTGGCTCGTAAAAGGACCTCTGCTCTACAACGTGTCTGCCAACCCGAATATTTTGGAATTTGTGTACAACTATTGATGTCTTTTGTCTAGCATGTCCAAACACTCTCTTCTGAATGAGGTCTATGGCGCGTGTCACATCTTCCTTCCTGCATAGATCAAAACTCCCAGGGGGTTCTTTGAATATATTCTGTATTATGGTTACGACAGCGGCTTTCTTTATCGTATGAAAATCCTGCCTGATGTGGTACTTGCAGATCTGATGCCAGTAATATTTGAGAAAGCGTTCCGCCAGATATTCATATGACACATTCAGAGACGCACTGCTCTGGCAATGATCCAGTATTGCCCTAGCTAGGGCAAACTTGTACGTGTTGTCCTTGCTGCCATTTGATGGATGGAGTATTGCCTGAAACATCTCGGACATGGTATGCCGCATCTGATTTACCTCATTTATGGCGGGCTTGGCCGGCTCATTTTGTACAGGTAGTATGCACCTGAATGCCCTCTTGGCATATATTATATGACCTTGGCGCCTGTGTTTAATTATCTCGTTCTGGATTAGTCTACAAAAGTCATCTGTATCCCGGTCTTTATCCCATATGGATGAGTCAAGCCTCAGGTGATTTGCAACCTTTTCCATCAGACCTTTGGGGGTATGCCATACCGGCTTATCATGTTCTGAGATATCCGTCTGTGCGTTACGATCTATCTGGTGTAGAGTACGGCCTTGCTGTGTTAGGAAATACTCCAGCGTTGAGACGATGCTCTCGCGCATCCTGTATATGTCGCTACGCATTAGGGCCTGTATAACCTAAGAAGTATATAACTGAGGACAGACGTGGAACAGACGCGTACCTTCGTAGGTGCTTCATGACACTACCTGTTGCCGGGCATGTCTTAAGTATACAACCAAGGATTCCTCCTGTAGAGACAAAGAGATTTTTTGGATTGCCCAAATTTTACCTAAAAGCAGTAATGTGTGTCTGTTTGGATATGTGCCGTATACAAAATATCCGAATCATACTCCCAAAACCAATCTTGATTATTCAGAGGAATTATGGTTTGTTATATGAAGAGATGACATACCGCTTACGGTATTCTCTGGATAGGTTTGCCAAAATACTCCGTGCCACATGCGGGTCTGCATCCGTAAAGAATACGTTATGCTGGCCCTTGACATCGTTACTCTCTTGGATTCTTCTTCTATAATCAGTGCCACCATAGGCTGAGTTCTTTCCAATTATCGTGTATCGTAGAACCCCTTTTCCAGTCCCGGCATGATACGCTTCTATTAATTCTACAACTTTTTTGTTCTTTTTGGTAGGCATGACAAACGGTTGCTTCATTTTTTGCAGTGTGGTAAAGACATCTACCTTGCAGAACCACCTTGGCGCAGTCTATTTTGTCCCGGAGCAGATTGGATGTCCCTTCATGACTAGTGCCCTCGGCACACATTATCATCAAGAGTTGTATTACGGTTTCCTCTGAATTTTGTGTTAGAGTCTGCATAAAATGACGGCGGCAGGTCATCTTATCATAGAGGTGGTTAAATACGTCCTTTGGTATGGATAGTTGTAGTGCGTGTTCTGTTTTTGGTTTGTTATTAACCATACCTAAACAACACATATGCGCGTTTTTTAAAAAGTTGATTAATTACATAAATTTTTTCAACCAACTTTGACTTATTAAAAACTCATTTGTTAATATTCACTTTTTGAACTACTGATGTGATGGTCCATGATCCCCCTATAAAACGCCAAGCGGAGTCCAGAGTTGTAAAACTCTGGGATGCGCATTGATCTCGCAGTAACGAGTCCTTCGTTCTTGTGTGAGGAACCCAACTAATCATATTACACATCAAAGTACAGATAGAATTCGTGGGGATGGGGTCGTACGGATATCTCCAATTGATCCTGCTTGCCCAGTTCTATTAATCTCTCAACAGCATCTGTAGTGAATATTGGGTTTAGAAAGCCATTGTCACTCTCAAGTGCATCCAACGCCTCGCCCAGAGTAGCGGGCAATGTGTCTATACCCCTCTGTCTACGTTCTTGCTTGCTCATCTTGAAGATATCTTCCTGTATGGGTTCGGCAGGACTTATCTTCCTTCTTACGCCATCCATGCCCGCAGCAGTAACCGCTGAAAAGACTAGGTATGGGTTTGAGGATGGGTCAGGTGCTCGGAACTCCAACCGCTTTAATTTGGCATGCGCAGAACCCTTGAAGTGTTTTGGTACCCGGACTATTGCAGAACGATTACTTGAACTCCACGCGATATATGCAGGGGCCTCATAACCAGGAACCAGCCTGTGATATGAGTTTGTTGTGGGGTTGCAGATTGCAGATAGTGCCTTTGCATGATCCATAATACCACCACAGAAGTATAGAGCTAGCTGGCTTAACTCATCAGGCTCAGACTCATCAAAGAATGCATTCTCACCATCCTTCCAAAGGCTAACATTAGTGTGCATGCCGCTTCCCGCATCCATGGTTATGGGTTTGGGCATCATTGTAGCCACCTTGTTGAACTTCTGTGCCACGTTCCGAACGATAAACTTGTAGGATTGGGCCGAGTCTGCGGAATTTGTCAGTTTGTCATACATAATATCTATCTCACATTGGCCCGCAGTAGCCACTTCATGATGATGATTATCACACAGTATGCCAAAGCTGGAGTTTAGTACGTTTACACATTCATTACGGAATGATGTCAATGTGTCCGAGGGTGTGCTGGGATAGTAACCTCGCTTGAGGCCCATCGGATAGCCACTACCCTCCTGATTCCAGGGAGCCTCCTGCGACTCTATAGAGTAAGACTGGCCTTTGTACGGTGTCAACACATCCCAGTGTACCTTGTCAAATACAAAGAACTCAACTTCAGGGCCCCAGTAGCTCCCGTATCCGGCATCTTCAATGAACTTTTCAGCCCTCTGCGCAATACCTCGGGGATCTCTGGACAGTCTTCCCCGACCCTCGCCCCAGTACACATCGCAGATTAACCTGGCGGTTCTGTTTTCAGTAAGCCATGGAATTATAGCGTATGTATTTGGGTCTGGCTTCAATACAAGATCCGAATCCTCGATGCTGGCAAATCCCACTATGGATGAACCATCTAGCTTGGGTAGTCCATCCCGCATCTGGTCTGGTGTAAAAGTGTTCTTGGATATTGTAGTATGATGGAAACGGCCCGGCAGGCTGGTAAACTGCATGTCGATAAATCGTATATTATCATTATCCAGCATCTCAAATACTTGTTCTGAGGTATGGGCGATGTTTTTAGGGTCTCCACCGTTAAATTTGTAGGGCAATTATTAATTCAGTTATATACAACCGTGATTTAAGCTTTAAGAATAGAGGGTTAAAATGGAGAAGATTACTGTAAACCAACTGCATGGAATCGTCCTGCGCGAATCAGAGAGTGATGCCATACTTGAGATAGACAACAACATGTACCAAAAGATAGCAGAATCCCTAAGCCATCTGCGAAAACAGGCGTTTGATGGTATGGAGAACGAGATGCGGGAGAGGCTTGTGGAGACATTATCCAATCTAAGTGGAATATTGTTGCGTATAAGATTAGAGAAGGCCTTCAGGTCTGAAAGTGTCGATACCAACAATCTGGTAGATGAGGAGAGATACGTGCTGGACGCTTATGAAGAACAGCAGGAGAGGCTGGCCCTGATAACTGCAGCGGCATCCAAGGGCAAGACACAACTACTCAGATATGTTTCAGAAAAGTACAGAAGTAGGATGATCACAGTAAGGCTTCTCAAGGATATGGAAGCACTGACTGGGGCAGACTATGAGCATTATGGTCCATTTGAGGCGGAAGATATTGCCACCATGCCGTATGTCAACGCCCGAGCCCTAATGTTGCAGGGCAGCGCCACCCGCATAAGATGGATGGATTAAATTCCATATACTCTAGTATACGCTAGGTGGCATGTAATCCCCATGTATTAAATAAATGAGCAGTCGAGGTTTAATCGTAGTGTCTCATACGGGTGTGGATGTAATAGATTTTCTCTACTATACAATATATCCGGTACTAGGTATATTTGCCGTGGAGGGGCTTAGTCGTATAATAAAGATGCCAAAGTGGATAAAGTTGTGGGCGCAGGCAGGAGTGTCCATATGCTTTGGCATATACTATTGGTTCATACTGCCCGCCCCACAAAACTTTCCGTTGACAGGACTTGTGCTACTCGCGCTTGCTGTTGCACTCATATATCAAGGCAGGCGCGCCCGCATATCGCCAGAGAAGAGTCCGTACTAGCGTCCTAGGAACCGTTTAAAAAAGCTCTTTTTACCAGTATTGCCATCCCGGATAACTTTCTTTTGGCCAAACTTTTTTGCCCTGATAAGTGTGAGTTTTACACATCGATGCTCTTCAGGAAGGCGGTGTTCCTGACAAAAATAATCCCCACAGTAATTACACTGAAACGGCATGTCGGTCATATTACCACAATAACGACATTCTTCTTGCATCATGATATGAGAAAGGTTTTCTGACTAATATATTTTCAAGATATCAGAAATATCAGGTATATGGAGCCGCCCATCAGGCTAAAGCCCAGTCCCATGTATACGACCCGATTGTTCTTGTCATATGTTGATTTCCAGAGTAGTATTCCTCCTAGAAGGCCCAAAAGCAGTACGAGTACACCGGCAATCAGCATATCACCATCATTGCCGGATATCAAAGGATGAAACAGTCCAGATAGCAGCATAAAGAATACTATTAGGTATACGTACTTGAAGGAGGATATTGATTTGGTTGTATTTTCAGGCAACTACATAGATTACAAATAAAAGTCAGTAATAAATTTACATCATTCCGCCCATATCAGGCATGCCACCCATTCCGCCCATGCCACCCATACCAGGCATTCCGCCCATGCCACCTTCAGCGCCAGGTGGGGGTCCAGCAGATTTTGCAGTGGTAATAACATCATCTATTCTCAGGAGCATGCAGGCAGCCTCGGTGGCAGCCATAACGACCTGTAGTTTGACAGATAGTGGTTCGATAATCTCACTAGCCTTCATATCAGACACCGCAGCCTTTGTGACATCAATGCCAACCCATCTCTCGCCCTTCAGTTGACGGCTTCGTAAGGAGGTCAGTGTATCGATGGGATCCATACCCGCATTCTCTGCCAAAGCCAATGGTATAGATTCCATACTATCAGCAAACTTTTCTGCAGCCAACTGTTCACGACCATCAAGCGTGCTAGACCAGTTTCGCAGGCTTGTGGCCACAAATGTCTCCGGAGCTCCACCACCAGCAACAACCGATGGTCTTAATGTAACATCCCGGACTACCATTAGGGCATCATGAATGGAGCGCTCTACCTCATCCACAACCCGCTGTGATCCTCCCCGGAGTAGTATGCTGACGGATTTTGGATTGTTACAGCCGCGTATAAAGACCCACTTGTCCTCTTCAATCTTTTGTTCTTCAACAACTTCGGCTACACCCAGTGTTACATTTGGTAGATCGTCCAAGTTTGTAACTATCTGTGTGCCGGTTGCCTTTGCCAGTTTAGTCAGGTCACTCTCTTTTATGCGACGCACTGCCATCACACCTGCCTTTGCCAGATAGTGCTGGGCCATATCATCTATTCCCTTCTGGCACAAGACTACATTGGCGCCGCTAGCAACAATTTTGTCAACCATGGACTTTAGCATACGGTTCTCTTCTTCCAGAAATATTTTGATCTGTTGTGGGTTTGAGATGTTTATCTTGGCATCGGTCTCAGTCTTGTTTATCTCCAAAGCAGAGTTTAGTAATGCAATACGGGCATTGGATGCTCTGCGGGGCATTCCACCATGAACTATCTCCTTGTCAAGAACCACTCCTCTTACAATTTCGGAATTCTTAATTGAGGCACCTGCCTTCTTTTCAACCTTTATGTCATCGACATCCACCTTGTAACCGTCATCATCCTTCTCTGTAACTGACATTATGGCTTGGACTACAATGTCTGCGAGTTGGTCTGAGTCACTCTTTACCAGTTTTGTCTGCATGGCGGTTCGTGCCACCTTTTTAAGCGTCTCTACATCATCAGTTGATATATTTTCACCAATCTCGGCCAAAAAGGAGCCTGCTTGTTTTGAGGCCTTTCTGTAGCCATCCACAATTATGGTGGGATGGACATCTTGGTTTACCAGTGCCTCCGCATTCTCCAGCAGGGCGCCTGCTAGGACTACTGCGGATGTGGTCCCATCCCCCACCTCATTATCGGTAGTCTTTGATATCTCAACGAGCATCTTGGCGGCAGGGTGTTGCACATCTATTTCTTTGAGTATGGTAGCGCCATCGTTGGTTATAGTGACATCGCCTAGTGAGTCCACCAGCATCTTGTCCATTCCTCTAGGGCCCAAGCTAGTACGCACTATCTCAGCAATTATCTTTGAAGCGGCGATGTTGTTCTTGTGGGCATCACGTCCCTTTGTCTCACTAGAACCGTCTTTTAGTAGTACCACGGGCATTTTTCCCTGTGAAGCCATCTGTACGCTCATAAAAAATATCTTTGATATGCCTCTTTTATATGTTAGGGAAATTCCA
>VXON01000038.1 GCA_009840065.1 Cenarchaeum sp. SB0662_bin_33
GATTTTTCCACTCCTAGCACCTAGGTGTCAATTGGCACTTTTTCACTTTCTGTTAGTAAACTGGACTTTATTTGCTGGTAAGTAAGTAATATTATAAGCTAATAATATTACCAACTGACAGATCACGTCTAACATATTCCTGAGTTAGTAATATAATAATCATTAAACCTTAATACATCAGCAAATATACGTCTGCATGGACAGAAGCGACTTTGGCAACCCGTTTGGGGTGCTGATGGAAGAGTCGGACTATCACGCGTTCATTCCCGGCAGGATCCCGCCGAAGATTGAGTACGATAATATCTTGGTTGGTGAGATAAACAGGACCGAGGGCAGTCTGGGCGAGCTCAGAGCCACGGCAGAATCGTTTCCCATACCCAAGGCGCTGGAGAGACTCTTTGGAAGAATGGAGGCGGTCAAGAGCTCAAGCATAGAGGGTACAACGGCATCATTCCAAGACACTCTGAGGTGGGATCTTGACCAGATGTCATCAGATGAGGCCCGACGCCTACGCATGAGAGAAGTACTCAACTGTCGATCTATACTACAGAAGAGGTGGCCGGACGCTAGGTCTGGTGAGCAACTGAATAACGACACCATAAAGGTAATGCACCGCTCTCTGTGGCATGATATGGAGGGGGAGGAGATGTTCTCCGGTGAGTACCGCCTGCACCAGAACTGGATCGGGGGAGGAGGAAACATGGACGATGCAACATATATTCCGCCCCCGCCCCGATACGTTCCCACACTGATGGATGAATTGGAAGCGTTCATCAATGATCCGGTCGGGGTGCCCGGCCTTTTACAGTGCGCTATAGTGCACTATCAGTTTGAAGCGATACACCCATTCCATGATGGGAATGGGCGAGTTGGTAGGATCATGCTGTGCCTCATGCTGTCGGTCCATGCGCAGCTTATCTGGCCGCTGGACATAAGTACGTACATTAGGCGTAAACAGATACAGTACCAAAACAGCCTGTTCAGGGTCAGCACCTGTAGTGAGTGGTATGGGTGGTTCAGGTTTGTCTTGGGTGTAATCCAGGATGTCGCTACCGGCTCCATAAGAAGAATACGGCTCCTTCAAGAGGAGATAGAACGATGCAAGGGATTGTCAAGTACTAGTAACGGCATTGAGCTGGTGGACATGTTGGTGGAGCACCCGATGGTTACAATTCCACAGATCCGTGCCCGCCTAGGTATGTCATACCCGGGAGCCAAGCACCTAGTCGAGACATTTGTGGAGATTGGTATACTGACGGAGCTCCACACCAAAAGGAAGCCTAGGTTGTTCTTTGCTCCTAACATAATGAAGCTGGTTCATGATTAGCCACCGGGCATCATACATGGACAAGGTGCGCTGCCAAGTTTTCTGGCAACCACCTCAGCTCTGACAGGCAACCAAGCAGATGGTAATACTGTGTCCGTACGACCTCTCCTGATCCTGCTTTCTGAGCACGGCGGCCTGTAGCCTGTCTCTGGACTTGCCGGGGTGTTCGCGCCTGTATGTCTCTTCCAGCTCGGATAAATGCACCCCCGATAGGCATCTTCTCATCTCTTTACTAGTGTCTCCTTTGGCATAGGTGGTAGACAGGTCGAACTCACAAGATTAGACTTTAGTAAAAAGCGAATAGAATAATCTCCAATAGATATACATTAAGTTGGGTCTGTCAGATATGCTTGATTAGGCTGATGTCTGTTTGGATGATGGTGACCGATTACAGTCGGTTTGACTACCACTAAAAGTGTCCGAGTCGCTACTATCTAATTTTGATTACAATCCACTCACAAGTCTATTGTTAAATTTTTTGTAATATATATTACAATAATTTATATTATGTAATGTCTATTACATATTTAGTATGAAAATAACATTACTTGAAGATTTTGACAAAATCTTTGGGCCAATATTCTCAGGAAACTATCCCATAGCACCATCACTGTGCTACTGCCATGATGTGACCAACTCTAATAACATACCGGACATACAAACGTCTCGAGGTAATACAGTACAAATAGACACTATTCACGACAAAGATAATAATGAGATCAAACTAGTATCGGAGATACCTGGTGTCGAAAAGAAAGACATACAGGTTGTCGTCGATGACAATGTTGTCTCAATTGATGCTGCTCGTGGTGAGCGAAAGTATCGTGCTCGTATACGACTTCATCAGGCGCTGTCTGGCGATGTTAGTGCTACATATAGGAATGGAATCCTAGAGATCACCTTGGGTCTAAATAGCAGACCACAAGGAAGAGAGGTGAAGGTAGAATAACCTTCTTTTTTTATTATTTTTATGGGAGTGTATGGGGTGATGCAAGATGAGTGAAGATAAAAAGTTCATGCTCAAAGTGTCTAGTATACCGCGCCGTCAGGTTGGTATGGGCAGAACAAGCGTAGACCCCCAAATAGTGGAGATGGCCGGTTGGAAGACCGGTCAGGTGTTAGAAATATCTTATGATAAAACGACCTTTGCGCGACTGTGGCCTGGCAATATACAATATGGTTCTGGATTGATAGAGATGGATGGCACAACACGGAAGAATGCAGGTGCCGGTATGGGTGACAGGGTACATGTACGCACAGTTCAGGCACGACCCGCCGTAGAGGTGTTACTCTCTCCTGCCAAGGAAGTAAAGCTGGACGGACTGCAAGAGTTTATGGAGCAAAACTATGCAAACCGTGTATTGTATAGTGGTGATGATATTACACTGGGTACACATTTGGGAGCGCGAATACAGCTAAAGGTTGTCAATACAAAACCTTCGGGTCCGGTTATTGTAAGTGACAATACACGATTCATTTTGGGAGATGCGGGTATGTCTAGTACAACTGCTTTTACATATGATGATTTGGGAGGATTGGATAATGAGATAAAAAAGATCAGAGAAATGGTTGAGATGCCCCTTCGCCATCCTGAACTATTCGAGAAGGTGGGCATAGAGGCTCCCAAGGGGGTGTTGTTGTATGGTCCCCCGGTACTGGAAAGACTCTACTGGCACGAGCCGTGGCTGGAGAGACCAGTGCCCACTTTGTTCATGTAAGTGGCCCCGAAATAATGGGAAAGTATCATGGCGAGAGTGAGGAGAGGATGCGTTCTATCTTTGAGGAGGCAAAAAAGAACGCACCCAGTGTTATATTTATAGACGAAATTGACTCCATAGCCCCAAAGCGCGACGAGGTCTCCGGTGAGGTGGAAAAGCGCGTCGTCTCTCAACTACTTACGCTGATGGATGGTCTCAATAGCCGGGGCAAGGTGGTAGTGATTGCCGCCACCAATAGACCTGACTCCATAGATGGTGCTCTACGTCGTCCGGGCCGCTTTGATCGTGAGATGGAGATTGGCATACCTGACAAGAAGGGGCGTTACGACATACTGCGCATACACACTCAAGGAATGCCGATGGAAGAGAGTGTTGATTTAGACTACATATCCAAGGTGACCCATGGATTTGTGGGAGCGGACCTGCAGGCTCTCTCTAAGGAGGCTGCCATGGGAGCCCTGCGTCGCATAATTCCCGAGGTGGACCTTGAGCAAGACCGCATACCCTCAGATACACTACAAAAGATCCGCATAACTTCGGAGGACTTTCGAGAGGCCCTACGCGAAGTACGGCCAAGTGCACTGCGTGAAGTTTTGGTGCAAGTACCCGATGTCTCTTGGGATGATGTAGGGGGCCTGGCTCAACTAAAGACCGAACTGCAGGAGTCCATAGAGTGGCCTCTCAAGCACACTAAGGCATTCAAATTTGTGGGGGCAGAGCCGCCTCATGGGATTTTACTGCATGGGCCTCCGGGTACTGGCAAGACGTTAATCGCAAAGGCACTTGCTCATGAGACAAATTCAAACTTTATTAGTATAAAAGGACCTGCACTACTCTCAAAGTGGGTGGGTGAATCCGAGAAGGGGGTGAGGGAGATATTCCGTAAGGCCAGACAGGCAGCTCCTTGTGTCATATTCTTTGATGAGATAGACTCATTGACACCAGCGCGAGGAACAGATACTGGTACGCACGTAACAGAGAACGTGGTCTCGCAGATACTATCTGAGATGGATGGACTTGAGGAGTTGCATGATGTTGTAGTGGTAGCTGCCACCAATCGCCCCGACATGATTGATAGTGCATTACTACGTCCAGGACGCTTTGACAAGGTGATCGAAGTACCAAACCCAGATGCGAATGGTCGTCGCCAGATACTACAGATACATACCAAAAAGAAACCGCTGGAGAATATAGATCTGGAGCAATTGGTAAAAGATACCGATGGTTTTGCAGGAGCGGATTTATACAGCATATGCAATGCTGCGGCCATGTCCGCACTCCGTAGACATGTCCATGATAATGATGATGTACAAAATATTTTAATCACACAGAAAGACTTGACCGATGCCATCATGATACATAAGGAGAGACTAAATTTTGAATCAAAACCCAAAAATTTTGCATAGATTCATTCCCCTAGCATAGCTGTGAAAAATAGCACCTTGGCAAGTAGTTTGGCACATCAAAAAGGCGCCCAGCCACTCGTGTCTGGCGGGGAAATTACATAGGTGTTTGACTGGCTGCTGGTACCATAGCGGCCCGATGTGTCTTGGAACTATCCCGGGGACAGAAGTGGCCTGCCCGTCTTCCGCAACCAACCCGCGACAGGCGATGGGGGTAGTAATGTCTATCTATTCCTCCTGAGTTTTTCCATTCTTTTTGGCTAGTACTATACATGACTGACAATCCGGGTGCTTGGGAATGGCAATCGTATTTTTAAACCCATACAATTTTGGGCGTAGACCTTCCGTCCTTTTAGATCATCTGTGATAGTACGGCACTTGTACGGCCTTATGGTGGCAGATCCGCGGGAGCAAGTATGTCAGACACATAGTATCCTGACCCAAATATCAAACCATCGTGCATTACAAGCCATGTGCGCTTGGTCTCTTCGTTGCTTGTTACCGGATTTATATGGTTATAGGCGACCCATGTGCCGGTTCCACGGCTGATTGCATCTATGATGTCTTGTGTGGCGAGCACCTCTGTAATGGCGCCCCAGTCTGCGACCTGCCCTATCAGATTTGGATTTACGTTCTGCGCCAGTGTGGTTCCTGTCTGCGGGTCGACTACAAAGAGATATGTGGTGAATGGCTCATCCGGTATAATATCGACAGAAGCCAGAGCGGAGGTTCGGCCGTCGCGTTCGTACTCTAGTATGTGGCCCTGTAGTGCAGACTGCACCTGATAGTCCAGTGTGTAGTAGCCCGAGCCAAAGACCAGTCCATCATGTAGTTGTAGATAGCTGCGCTTTATCTGCTCTACACCTGCTGCCGGGTTGTGGAATGTGTACGTCACCCATACGCTGCCCCTTGCCTCTAGTTCATCTAGCACATCTGTAACAGACCTTGAGGAGGTATCAAGTATGGTCTCGGGTTGTCCCACCCTGGCAGGCACTACCCCATCGGCCAATCTGGTCCAGGATGTGGCATTTATCACAAACGGGTATAACGCATCAGTTGTAATCGGCTCATCGAACGTTATAACATCTATCCATGCGTCATCTGCCCTGTTGGATTCATAGGTGCGTATGGTGCTGCTTACGGCAAATATTACATCGGATTCAGGTATGTTGGATGAATAGTATCCTGACCCAAATATCAAACCATCGTGCATTACAAGCCATGTGCGCTTGGTCTCTTCGTTGCTTGTTACCGGATTTATATGGTTATAGGCGACCCATGTGCCGGTTCCACGGCTGATTGCATCTATGATGTCTTGTGTGGCGAGCACCTCTGTAATGGCGCCCCAGTCTGCGACCTGCCCTATCAGATTTGGATTTACGCTCTGCGCCAGTGTGGTTCCTGTCTGCGGGTCGACTACAAAGAGATATGTGGCGAGTGGTTCGTCCGGTGTAGCATCAAATGCTGCAATGGCGGCATCCTTACCCTTGTCCTCATATTGAAGTACGCTACTAAACGTCACGGCCTGCACCTGTGAGTCCAGTATGTAATAACCCGAGCCAAAGACCAGTCCATCGTGCAGCTGCAAGTATGTGCGCTTTAGTTGCTCTACACCCGTAGCCGGATTGTGGAATGTGTACGTAAGCCATATTCTGCCGTTCTCTCTTAGCTCTGCAGGCACATCATCAACCGACCTGCCGGATGTGTCAAGTATGGTCTCGGGTTGTCCCACCCTGGCAGGCACTACCCCATCGGCCAATCTGGTCCAGGATGTGGCGTTTATCACAAACGGGTATAACGCGTCGGTAATGACAGGTTGTTTAGGCGTTATGATGTCAACTCACACGTTGTTCTCACGGTTCGACTCGTAGATAAACCTAGCATAGTCTGTCACCGACTGAGTATCAGCATCTGCAACGGTATATGGTGATAAGAAGATATAGTCATCATGGAAAATATACCATGCGCGTTTGATCTGCGTTATACCGGTAAAAACGTCGTAAAATGCAACCTGTGTCCACCATGAATCTCCCTCCTCGAGTTGGTCTAACATCACATCGTTGCCCGTTGTCGATAGGGGGCGAACAGACCCGGCTAGACTGGGTACTCCCCCATGTGCAAGAATGTGTGTCGAGTTTGTCGCCACAGGATACATATCAATATGGTTAAGCATGCCCGAAGAAATGACATCAAAGCCCGTCTCGGGATTGTTTCTGTATGTATAGATAGTATAGTCTACTACTGATTGTACCCGAATATCTGGTAGTGATATGCTTGCACCAAATATGTAACCATCATACAATATGATATACGAATGAGTGAGCTGGTCAGTCTGGGTTGCTGGATTTCGTGACATATGCCACACCCAGATACCGTCCTCATGAGACTGTGGCTCTTCTTTGATGTCTTGCAGAGATTTGTCGGCCATATTCAGGTAGGGGCTGATGGTTTCCACCAGTCCGAGCGCCCTTCCATGGGCCACCACCTCCAGCGTTTCGGCATTAAGCACAAAGGTCGACTGTGTGGATAGGGGATCGGGTACATCCGGTGTTATAATATCAAAGGCAGCAATACCGCGGGCCATATACAGGATTTTGGCCGAGTCTGCCAGAGACTGGGCCCTGAAGTCGTGCGGATAATAACCCGAGTCAAAGACCAGTCCATCATACAGGTAGAGCCAAGTACGTTTGAGCTGACTCACATCGGTAGCCGGGTTGTGGAATGTGTACGTCACCCATACGCTACCCCTTGCCTCTAGTTCATCTAATACATCTGCAACAGACCTTGAGGAGGTATCAAGTATGGTCTCGGGTTGTCCCACCCTGGCAGGCACTACACCATCAGCCAATCTGGTCCAGGATGTGGCGTTTATTATAAATGGGTACAACTCATCTGTTATGACGGGCTCCTCGGGGGTGATAATATCAAAGACACCAACACCATGTCAGTAGTTCAAAAAGTGAATATTAACAAATGAGTTTTTGATAAGTCAAAATTGG
>VXON01000189.1 GCA_009840065.1 Cenarchaeum sp. SB0662_bin_33
CTTCAGAGCATTTAGCCTTTCCATACCTAACTTCCCATTGCAGAGCTGTTACTTATAAACAAATAACCCTAGGTAGCGCATGAACAAAACACCTGCTGTGATAATTTTTATAGTCATCGCCGGTGTAATGTGGGGCGTATATGATACTGCATATGCCACGAATAGTACCGGTCTTGACAATATCCGAACAAGTGTGATTGCCGCTAGCTCCATACCTGACACATACCTGATTAAACCGTCCGGCACATACTGGGATGCCAGAAACATGACTGCAGTGTATGAGCGCCTTGAGGCATGGACACTTGCCAAGGACGAATCCATTCCGTCTGAACGCTTTCAGAACGAGGTGAACCGGGCGCTGTTTAATACGGCAATTCTGCTGGAGGGCCGCATTGACATACACCACGTGACCGCACTAGCCATTGCAATGGAACGTGCCCTTGGTACATACGATGTCAATACTGTCGGGTATCTGAAAAAATACCATGATTATATAATCGATACATTTGACATACCAAATACGGCCAGCAGTATAAACGCAACACTACACCAAAAGCTGGGCGACATGGCGCCGTTGACCGACGAGATCGTATCCATAACGCACAGGGCCGCCTCAATTGCGGGCGTACCAAACAAGCTGTTGGAGTCGGATATCGAATACTGGGTGGACATAGAACTGGCCACATACTGTAGACTAAACGGCTGGAGTGGTGGTGCCAGCTGCTCATACACTCAATCTATACCCAATGCCATAGTGGACGGTCAGGATGCCGCCTCTGCAGGCAGTTCATATTCGGCAACATGGTACTGGAGGGCACTCTCCTGCCTGTCTTCGTACCGAGGATATGATTACGGGGCAGTCTGCAGTGATACTGTTTCCGTCAATGCCGGCATCACACGCGCCACAGAAACCGTTACGGGTAGCGGGATATACTCCAGATTGGATGTAAACAATGCGCCATCAAATACCAAAGGAACTCTGTCAATCAGCATACACAAGGGAGAGCGCGACAGCTTCTCTAATTCATCAACCGGTACAAAGTTTCGCATAAGCAATTATTGGTATGCATGGTCTAACTTAAACGATCACCCATGTTATAAAGCCTGGAAGTATGACACGTCGAATATTCCTGGCTGCGTGGCAGCAACGACTTGGACTTTCAGCGGTACGGTCAATGTCAAATTCCCGTCCACGACGACTACCACTGTTACGCCTAACAAGGCTCCGACCGCCAATGCCGGAAAGGATCAGACTGTACAGATTGGCGATAAGGTAACCCTGTACGGCTCAGGCTCAGATTCGGACGGCCACATCAGGTCGTATTCGTGGGCCCAGACATTCGGTATCACTGTAACGCTGTCCAATTCAAACGTGGCGCGACCTACGTTTACGGCAGAGGACGCGGGTACATTAGTATTCAAACTGACCGTCAAAGACAACAAAGATAGCACAAACTCTGATACAGTCACCATTAAAATAAACGGCCCCCCAAAAGCCGATGCCGGAGGAGACTTGGTTGTCCTGCCGGGCCAGCAGGTCACCTTGGACGGTTCGAACTCCAGCGATCCTGATGGCGATGATCTGACGTATCTGTGGACGAATACGCGTAGTTGGGTAGGGATTAAACTAGCGTCATCTGAAGCCGCCCACCATAAAATATCTGCGGCCGAGTTGAATGATAGAAACACGGCAATACCAAATTTTGCGGCGCCCACATTGCAGATACCTGGAGATCCTATTAATTTACAACCAGGCCACATTGTTCTGGAGTTCGAATTGAAAGTTAGCGATGGCTCCCGTACGTCCTTAGACTACGTCAATGTCACAGTCAACACCACCCCTGAACTTGAGGTGAAACGACCCAAAACAATTCTTTCATATGTTTTGGAAACACTAGCGCCGATACCCCATCAAACAGCACGAGTATTTGGTTTGTTCGAAGTAGATCCAGAAGAGATTGATGAACCCATATGGCAATATAGTGGCATAATTGCAGGTGATGCCAGATATACTTTAACTGGAACTGATCGTGATAACGATAATATTGCCATTACAGTTTCCGATCCGCCTATGTTGCCGAATGTACTTGTAGATTGTGACACTCTGCCGGGGAACGGCGAAATTAGGACGTACAATGACAGTGAAATCATTGTATCCGGCAAAGCCTATATTGAAAGTTCAATATGTTTAATACCATTAAAAGAAGGTAAGGGGGCATTTGGGCTAACAATTACAGATGAATTTAAAACATCACACACTAATGGGGCAGAATACAACATCAAAAACCCATTCCAGCTGGCTATAAAATTAGTTTTGGATGGTGAATCAATTACTCCCGTTCACTCGTATGTATCAATCCTCATCTCAGAAGAGAATTTCAAGACAAACGAAAAGGCTATTATGAAGTGTAAGAGTCGCTTGGCAGGCGTATCGGATAAAGATTGCGACGCTATCCGAATAATACAGCCATCGCCATCCGAAGCACTAGTACATAACAGTGATGTTCAGCATCTACAACAACCTATAGATAATACGGAGTGGTCAGTTATCACAAATATAACACAAACGACGGTGAGCGCGCACCCAGACGTAATTGTGATTGTAAATACAACCAGCATTGGAGACAGGGTACAGTTTAATTTGAGAGTAAGTGGAGATTCAACAGATCCGACCAATCGTACAACAACTATCCAAGATCATGATGTTGATGAGGGCAGTACATACTCATATATTGTGAGCGCCAAGTTATCCAATAGTAGTGTTTCATATATTCCATTAGGTACGATATCAATACCCGATGAGACCGCGCCGTCTATAACACTGTTGGGGACCGTCAACATGTCAATACCGTTCAACACATCATACGTGGAGTCCGGCTACCATGCCACCGACAACGTGGACGGCGACATCACATCCAGAGTCACAGTCACTGCCACTGTGAACACGACCAAGGCTGGCACATACCGTATATACTATGATGTGGCAGATATGGCGGGCAACCCGGCCGCCCGACAGAATCGCACCGTTACAATATTGCCCAACGACCCGCCGCTTGCCAACGCCGGTGCGGACCAAACCATACAGATCGGTAGGATGGTGACATTGGATGCCTCTGCATCCAAAGACCCGGACGGCGGCGCGCTATCATATGCATGGAGGCAGACATCGGGTACAGCAGTCATACTGTCCAACGGTACTGCGCCATACGCGACGTTTGCGGCGCCAGGCATTGTCGGTACATTGGCGTTTGAGGTTGCAGTGTCTGACGGCTTCGACACGGATACGGATGCGGTGACCATAACCATAGTGGACGGTGCCCCGACTGCCAGGGCCGGGAACGATCAGACCGTATACCGTTTGCAAACAGTAACTCTGGACGGCTCTGCATCGCATGATCCGGACAATGATGCCATATCATACATATGGAACCAGACATCTGGTACGGAGGTCACATTGTCGGATGATACCATATCCAACCCGACGTTTACCGCGCCTGGAACCATCGACATGGTGGTGTTTGACTTGACGGTATCGGACGGCGAATTCTCCGACACCGACGCGGTCGCCATAAATGTGGTGAATCGACCGCCCATGCCCAATGCCGGCGCAAACCAAACTGCATACCGCGCCCACATGGTAACCCTCAACGGTTCGGCATCAGATCCGGACAATGACATCATATCGTACCTGTGGAGGCAGGCAGGCGGGCCGGCAGTCACACTGTCAAATAATACTGCATCCAACCCGGCGTTTACGGCGCCAGACGTTGTGGGCGCGGTGGTGTTTGAGCTTATCGTATCGGATGGACATGATACCGCCACCGACGCGGTCGCCATAACCGTGGTGAACCGCCCACCCGTATCCAATGCCGGCATGGGCCAGACCGCGCGGTTTGGCGATGCGGTGACTCTGGACGGCTCGGCATCGTACGATCCGGACAATGATGCCATATCATACATATGGAACCAAACCTCTGGCACGGCGGTCACGCTGTCGGACAATACGGCATCAAATCCGACGTTTACGGCGCCGGGCACTGCAGGTACACTAATATTCGAGATTGCAGTGTCGGACGGCTACGATACAGGTGCGGACACCGTCACCGTAACGGTGGTCGGGGCCCCGACCGCCAATGCGGGCATGGACCAGACCGTGCATCGCCTGCAGACCGTATCGCTGGACGGCTCCGCATCGTACGATCCCGACAATGATGCTCTGTCATACCTGTGGAAACAGACTGCCGGTCCTACCGTAACATTATCCAATGGTACGGCGCCATCGCCGACGTTCACATCCCCGAATAGCGCGGCCGCCATTACGTTTGAGCTGACCGTATCAGACGGCGAATACTCCGATGTCGATGAAGTCGCCATAAACGTTGTGAACCGCCCGCCCGTTGCCAACGCCGGGCCCGACCGGACAGCCCAATCAGGTGAGAGTATGATCCTGAGCGGGGCAGCATCCGCCGATGCGGACGGCGACATATTGTCATATTCCTGGAGTGTGGTGACAGGCCCAAGGATATCTCTGACAAATCCTGACAGCGCGCAGGTCAGTTTTGTCGCCCCCACCGGCCCTACACTGCTGGGCATCCTGCTTACCGTACATGACGGCTGGCATTCCTCGCAGGATTTGGTTGTTATAGATGTGCTCAGGCCGCCCAACCGCCCGCCCGTATCTGATGCCGGACCGGACCCGACTGCCGGATACGGCAAGACCATACAGCTTGACGGCTCCGCATCAGATCCCGACGGCGATGCCATATCATATGTATGGAACCAGACGGCCGGCATTGCAGTCCCGCTGTCTGACCATACGATACCAAAGCCCGCATTCACCACGCCAACCACCACCACATCCATAACATTTGAGCTGACCGTGTCGGACGGACACCTGGCGCACACCGACGCCGTTACCGTAACCGTGGCCAACCGCCCCCCAGCCGCTGACGCAGGCGCAGACCAGACCGCAGGGTTCGGCCATACGGTAACGCTGGACGGCTCCGCATCAGATCCTGACGGCGATGTCATATCATACATGTGGAACCAGACATCGGGGCCGTCCGTCATTCTGTCAGATAATGCGGCGCTGTCGCCCTCATTTGCGGCGCCCGCAAGTATGGCCACTATGACATTTGAGATTACCGCATCGGACGGATGGTTGTCCCATACGGATGCGGTTGCCATAACTGTGGTGAACTATCCACCCGTGGCCAGTGCGGGTGCAGACCAGACCGTACAGCTTGGTGATACGGTAACGCTGGACGGCTCCGCATCACGCGACCCGGACAACGACATCATATCATACACGTGGAAGCAGACGACTGGTCCGGCCGTAGTTCTCTCGGATGATGCCGCATCATCGCCTACATTCACGGCGCCCAGCAGCGCCGGCATGCTGACATTTGAGCTGACCGTGTCGGACGGATATGATACAGACACCGATACGGTCACGATAACCGTGGTGAACCGGCCCCCCGTGGCAAGCGCCGGCGCAGACCAGACCGTACGGTTCGGCGATACAGTAACCTTGGACGGCTCCGCATCTACAGACCCAGACCATGACGATATATCATACGTCTGGAAAGAGATGTCCGGAACCGGTACAAAGCTGTCCGATACCACCGTACAATCCCCCACGTTTACGGCGCCCGGCAGCGCGGCCACCATAACGTTTGAGCTTACGGTATCCGACGGCGAGTTCACCAGCACCGATACGGTCACCATAACGGTAAAGCATCCAAACCGCGCCCCTACTGCCAACGCCGGCGTAGACCAGACCGCCGGTGTGGGCGATACAATAACACTAAGCGGGGCCGCATCCACCGACCCGGACAACGACACCCTGACGTACTCGTGGAGCGTAATCATAGGCCCGAGAGACATCCTGTCGGGAGCATCGGGTTCCTCGGTGACCGTCACGGTCCCGGGAGGAGTAGGCCTCTTGGGGATATTGCTTACGGTATCCGACGGTGAGTTCACATCAGAAGATTTGGTGGTAATCACGGTGGGATAGATTGGGACGTCTGTATCTGGATGGTTTGAAAATGATCTTATTTGTAATGATACGACCCAACTCTGCCTTTGCGACCATCCGCGATAACGATGAGAAGTATATCTGGTGGTCTGTAAGTATATTTGGTCTGTCGTTTGTGGCGTTTGTAACATACGGATATTCAATGCCTCCAGAACTAAACAATTTACTTCCGTCGATCACTTACTTGACCATCACATATGGCATCCTAAGCGAGTTGGTTTTTGTAACATTGACTTGGCTAGTTGGGAGAGTGTGGGGTGGCAATCCACACTGGAGGAAGGTCTTCTCCGTATTGTTCTGTAAAAACATAGTCTACATCTTGGCTTCCGCCATCATTATTGTCATGTGGCAGTCTTCTAGTTTTACCGCTGGGACTCCGTGGACCGATAGTCTGGTAGCAATTTCTCTATTCCTTCCAATTTCTCCCCTCACCATTATTCTTCTTGGCTTGATAATTTGGATGATCATACTAGTGATCAAGGCTATCAAGGTGGTTCATGGATTCGATACTGGAAAAGCTGTCGTGGTAGGAATTTTCAGTTGTATCCCGATCATAGCAATTGGTGTTTTTGTCTAGTCCAGATTACCGAAAAGTAGAATGTAAGCAACTTCCAATCCTAGGATAGTTTTACAGAGTAGCATGGTTAAGCATCAAATTTGAAATTAGTATTTATGAAAAACCGCAAAAACAAAACAGATGATGTCAAATCTACAGGCATCATACAAAATACACCCGCATGGATGCCACAACTAGACATGGTTACAAGTACAGTGGTTTGCACGTTACCAGTTATACACCAATCAGAGTGTCGTTCTTGCGCAAAAACATGCAGATCTGCAAGTAGTGTCCAACAGATGAATATGGATGTGTCCCATCTGGCATCGAAATTGGTGGGAGTCGTAACAAATATGGTAAACTGCCCATCAGGACACAATTCATATGGGAAGTGTCCCCTTTTATACCGCCAACACGATACAATCACATGTTTGGGTGGGACCGCAAGAAAAAACCGGAGAAAAAGCAGGAGAGCGGCCTTATGTACGCAGGCTCGCCGGCCACACAGCACAGGGAGGTTGACTTGGGTGAGACACACCATACATACAAGACAGAGGACGGCACGCTATACATGAGGGATACCGCCCTGCACCTGGTGACCAAACAAGGCACCATCACTGCGCCATACCATACGATAGATGTATGGGAATATACCGGCAAGTCGTTCCATGTGTGGTGGACTACATCCACACACAACTATACGTTTGCATGCAGGCCTGAGATGTCGCCTGCAGAGGACCTGCAGAACATCATACACAAAAAAACATTTGAAGAAAGTGTTTTGCTTTTTGAAGTTGGGCGCTCGGTTGGATACATCTGTAAAA
>VXON01000024.1 GCA_009840065.1 Cenarchaeum sp. SB0662_bin_33
TTTGATGGTTTGATTTTGACTGATCATATTGTGAAAAAAGCTTGGTTCATACAAAAATCACATCCTCCAGTATCGTATATATGTAGCAATACTGTCAATTAATTTTTCACACATACAAAAAAACATCTTAAGGACTACAATGCACGGAAATTTGGGTTATCTTACACCCTCTCACCAATGATCTAAGCATATTATTGACTAATGCTGACTACCTCTAAAATCGATGAATTTGTGTCAATGTCACATCACGTACACTAACAAAAATATTCGGGCATATGGTGACCTGCACTGCCTCTTATATTATGACATGCGTTGGTATTGGGGTACCCGGTCAGGCCGGCATGGCATCCATGCGTAAGGTGTAGTCCTTTGCTTGGAGAAACAGTCATGACTTGATTATATACATTAATTATTTTGAAACAATACTTGATCAGATCTTTATGTTGTTTGCGCCCGCCGCCACATCTGTACTGTACAATTATGCCACTTGGAATTAATTCTGCATTTCGGGCGGAACCGTTTATAGAAACCTACTTCGTCAATGATATGATGAACGAGTTTACCGGTCATGATATTCCATACATACATCTTGACCCGGACATGACGATAACGGATCTGGTGGATATTTATGCATCATCCGGATTTAATGGGAGGAGTCTGGGCGAGGCGGCAAAACTATACCTAGACATGATTCAGTCAGGCGCAACAATATGTCTGACAGTCTCCGGAGCCCTATCTCCTGTGGGCATGGGGGGCATAATACGTTCACTGATAGAGCGGGGCTTTGTCGACTGGATTATTACAACTGGCGCCAATGTATATCATGAGGACCACTTTGCGTGGGGCCTTCCCATAAAGCAGGGTTATCACCATGTGGATGATGCCACACTGTTTCAGAAAGAGATTGTACGAATTCGAGATGTCTACATAAAGTTCTATGAGACACTGGAGGCACAGGATCAGGTAATTCAAAGATATTTTAATGGTGTCATGGATAAACGCCCTTTTACAACAGCCGAGTTTTGTAATTACATGGGAGAGATGAGTTACAAGCATGCTGAATATCCAAAAAAAAGTTTTGTAACTGCCGCATACGAGTACGGCGTTCCGGTATACGTATCCACATTAAAGGACTCATCACTGGCACTGAATCTGGCCCTTCAGAGACTAAACAACAAGACATACTCACTGGACTTTGTCCGGGAGATATTGGAGCAGGCTGCAATTGTATATAACTCAGATTTATCTGGAATATTGGAGCTAGGTGGCGGGGTGCCAAAGAATACTGCTCAGCAGACTGGACCCTTGTTGGATCAAATACTACGCAGAAATGATGGTGGCCAGGATTACATAATACAGATAACTGATGCCAGACCTGATACAGGAGGCCTGTCAGGTGCCACATTACAGGAAGGCAAAAGCTGGGGTAAGGTACAGGACGCGCATAATGGACTTGTCACGGTATATGCGGACACGACCATCGCATTTCCCATACTTGCATTATATGTAATGAGTAATGGCACATCCAGAATACCTCGCCGTCTGTATGAAAAACTTGGCACATTTTACGACAGGCTTGCAACAGACTACTTTAAGACAATCTAGTCCCACCGGGCGCGCTCCAAATCCCTGTCGCCTTTTGACTCTTTTTTGTACTCCCGATAGTGTTCTCTGCATAATACGGCCCTCTTGCCACTGGTGCTTACTCGTAGGCCTGCACTCTCTACCTTTACAACATTCAGGGATCGTGCGCCGACGTTATCACATCCATCTATGCTGCAAGTCGCACCCTTTGCCACAATGCCCATAATGAATATTTTTGTCATACTACGGTATAAATCCCTTTTACATTGGTGTTCTCTTGAAGATGGAGTTGATGATCATTTTATATAAGTCATGATAATTCTGAGTTAATCTGTCCAAGTGAACATTATATTATTCCTCATGATAAACAGTAGTCCATTTGGATTGCCAAGCTTGGTTCTAGGATGTGTGATTGCAGCCTGAATCCGGGCATCAAACCATGTTGGAGACTAAATGTTGCATATACATACCCCACTTTTACTTGCGTATCAATATCAGCATCCACCAGCCGTGTTTTCAAGAGAACCCTCCCATAAAAGTAATATGTAACAGGAACGTAATAAAACCAATCTTGGCTGAGCGGTTGTCACACTATACACAATTATGTGAACGAGTAATGAATTTAGACAAGAGTATACGGTTTGCAGGAGTCATAAGCGACAGGGGACGCTTGGTTGCCGGTGGAATGCGCGAAGGCGTAAAACCATTAGAGAAAGAGAAGGATGATGAAGTTCTGTTTATGGAGCTGGCTCTCCGAGTCCGTATGCGCCGCGAGTTTGACAGACAGCTTGGACCAGTAAACTTTGCCATGGCATCCCGGCGACGCGCAATAACAATGAGTTTTAGATTAAACAACAATATACTGTATGTGGCCGCTGAACCCGATGCCGATTATTGTACACTCCCACGTATAATATTAGACCTCATAAAACAGCTAACCCAAAAGTGATCTGTAAATCAAAGACAGATATGCTAAATTGGCTGAAAATATACCGGTTTATGGGATAAAGTCCCATAAACTGAGCATCATGTGTTTTGACAAACACCTGCATCTCAATAATACTCTAATTTATGCGCAGAATTCCCCAGCATGTGGTATTTGTATCTGGATTATTTTGGATCGAAGAGGAACAATTGAATAAACGTGCGCAGAATCTCCCCATATGTGAATTCCCCCATAAATAAATTCTAAACTGCGTCAGATTGGGGGTCCTGGACCGGCATCATCTGTTATGGACCTGAGCATCTGCTTGAATGCCAATTGCGTAATTGTGCTTTTGTGGCGTGAGATATATTTTGTCATAGATAGCATTAGAATCTTTATCATCATCCAGTTGTTGAACATCATTAGGGAGTATAGAAAACAGAACAGGCGTGCCCCAACCTTACGACTCCGTGTCTTTGCCCTCATAGATTCCAGCATTGCGTATCCGGACTCTATTCCCCACCTGACAGAATATACAGTAGGGTCAATCCAATTCAGATTGGTTGCAATTCCAATGTACTTTTCCTCTGGTAATTCTGCATCTTTTTTGGGATCGAGATTTTTCCTTTCTGTTATTATCATATTGTATGTGGCAGTCGCGGTACGTCCTGTAATGGTGTGATCATGTATTGTATCTTTAATAAGAACCGCTACAAAAAGACGCTGTTTCTCTACCACACCTTGAGTGTTACGGCAAGGCATTAGATATGGTATATTTAGCTTGTTCAGATTTAATATTGTTTCAGCTGAAAAGAACTCACGATCAAGTAGACATAGTTTGATCGTTATGCCATAACTTAGACATTCTTGTATAATTGTACGCACCGTATTTGGCACTGATTCCAAAGCCGGTACTTGGAGGCATACTAAATTGAGACGAATATCGTCGTTGACGCATTGTAGTGTTACGTATCGCTCAAAATATTTAGTCCCATTCTTGTATTTGGATCTTGCCAATTCCTCTCCTCGTATCCGGTCATATCTGGGTATGAGGTGCATATCTATGGCAACAACAATGCCATCCTTGGGCAGCTTATACAACTGTTTTAGATTCAAAAGGCATTCCATTACTGATTCTTTAAACATATTTTGTACCTCATCTGTCTTCATTGTGGCCAACCTTACCCGGAACCATTCATCACTAGGAGGCACTATGGCATCACTGCCTGCGGATACACCTGATGCGCACCCGCCTACGGAAGCATCGGCACAAACTGTCCGTATTATTCCCCGATTAAAATACCCAACATTATAGAATGCGTTGTGTCCGGTAGAGACATTAACCAATGGAGAGATTAGAGTCTCCAAATGTTCGATGATCTGGGCACGTATCTTCGGGTTGTTCCTAAACTCATGTGCAGTAAGATGCTGTTGATGGCTCATATGTCATGATGCCCAACATCATTGATGGGTCATGGTAGTTATATTCTGTTTTTGTCCAGTTATGGTAGAGTGTAAGTCTCTTCATTTGTTGCTAACTGAAGAGACTTATGCCAAAATACTATTTAAGCATGCTATGGCGGGGTTAAATTAGAATTTAAGATCGATTTATATAGCTGCAATATAACAAAGGTACTTTTGGTTTAGCTGTAAAATAGCGTTTATACAATTGAAAATTCTGCCGAGCTGACCAGCGGATTGTATACGTGTAGTTCATCACATATTCGTCTTACCTTCTTTATTGCCACCTGTGAGTCTTCTGCGTTTATTGTAAAACACAACCCCTTGGTACAGCGTATCTCTGTTATGTCATCGGCGCCGCTTCGTAGTACCAAATCGTTCAGTATTGTACTGCCCTCAGGATCACTTATTCCGGACTTGTTTTGTATCGTTACAAGTACTTTGTAGTCACCCATGCATTTTATCATAATTCAAACCATATATAGATGGTTTTTTTACGGTATGTGGTATTGTACGGCGCCCACCTCTTGTGTCAAGATGCTTCTGGCAGCATCTGCCCTACTAATATCACAAAACCCTTAGCTATAATTATACGACACATCAAATAGATATATGGCTCGCGCGCGGTACTGGAAGATGACTCCGGCAGAGGTAGCCGAACTATCATATGATGAAAAGTTTCTGCTAAATTGGGACATAAAATGTACGCGCCAACCCGAGGAGGATGCCATATTCATAGGGGTCTTTATGTATAGGCATGGCACGCCGTTGGATTATACGCCGATAAAGGGTATAGTATTCTATCACAATCACATACCCAATAATGAAATACCTCGCATAACTAGGCATCTGAGGGATAGGTATGGCGGCAAGGAGACAAAAAAGGGCGACAGGGTATTCTTGGCTGATTCCAAGCAGTTTTATGATCCTGTAGGCATATCATCACTGGCACTGTCCATGGAGAAGACGTTTGATACCAAAACAGTGATTACACTGGAGTTTGAAGGTATGAGTCAGGAGGAGATGCGTGATGCCGGCCTGCCCGACTCTAAACTGTTACCCATACCTGGCAAGTAATATGAGCAGGCAAGCGTAGTATGGGGCTATGTCAGGTCTAGACGGCATAAGCGATCATCTTGAGGAGTTACGCAAAAGGGTAATACGTATATCAATATCCGTCATGGCTGTGACCATATTTGCCATGACATTTCATATTGAGCCGGGTGTTCTGTGGGGTCTTCCCGTGTATTATCCGCTGCCGGAACCTATGAACAATCTGGCCGCCCAAATAACCAATTTTATGAGTACGCAGCTGGTTCCCCCGGGCGTTGAGCTGATACAGACGGCGCCAGGCCAGGCATTCTTCTCCCAGGTGTATATTGCAGCACTACTGGGAATTGTGATATCAGTACCGGTCATAACTCGAGAGTCGGTGGCGTTCATATCTCCTGCACTTCGCCAGGCTGAGATACATGCTGGCCGGTTCATAACACTGCCGGCCCTGTGCCTCTTTGCTGCCGGCTGTATATTTTCGTATGTGTTGGTTGTGCCGTTCATACTAGATTTCTTGTACCAGTATGGTGACTCTGCCGGCCTGATAACATTTCTAAATATCATGGATTTTGTGGCATTCGTACTACAGTTTCTAATAGCATTTGGGCTCTCGTTTCAGCTACCACTGGTGATGTATGCTGCCTCCTATTCGGGTGTAGTGGATGTGCAGTTTTGGCGAAAGAATATACGATATGCCTTGGTAGCCATAATAGTATTTGGCGCCATAATAACGCCGGACGGCAGCGGAATAACCATGTGGTTTGTAGCCGGCCCCATGATAGCGCTGTATCTGGCAGGGATGCTGATAATTGAGCGAAAGAAGAGAGCCGAGTAAATATCAAAGATTTAAATCATATTGATGCGTGATATAGTTATAATGTTTGAAAGTCTGGCGTTGTTTATAGCAGGTCAGGAGTGGATTATACTTATTGTTGTAGTGGTTGTCCTAATATTTGGAGCCCGCAAGATACCTGAACTGGCCCGTACTTTTGGCAAAGCCAAGGGCGAGTTTGAGAAAGGCAAAATAGAGGGTGAAAAGGAGCTCAACAAGTACAAGGATGACAAGTCCTAGCATTCTAAGTGTAATTTTACATCGTTCAGCAGGGCTGCACAGTCATGCATTATATCCTTGTTTTTAAACTTAAACAGTCCAGCCCTCCATTGTATGACCATATCCACCCGCGTGCCTCCGGATATCTCTGTGAACCTCTCGGTTATGCTGCTGCCCTTTGCATCACCACCTATCACGGTGTATGTATGTACTGATGGCGCCTCAACAAAGATGTGCTTTACCATGCATTTGTACGTCTCGCCGCCTAGATATATGGTCTCTTCATTTACGGCGGATTCGGGACGCTCAGAGCGCATCCTGACCTTTACTATAATATCATTGATTTTGGACAGCTCTGTGTGGTTTGATATTAAATTATACACCGAGTCAACATCTGCCCGTATGTCTATGGATGTACTGCCCCTCAGTGGCCCTCGCCCCACCTCTTGTAGAGGCTGTGGTCTATATCAAACTGATCCAGGCACTTGCCAACCGCATGATTCACCATATCTGCTATACTCTGCGGCCTAGTGTAAAACTCTGTAACGGGGGGGAGTATGACTATGCCCAGTCGGGCCAGCTTTAGCATGTTCTCCAGATGGATTGCCGAGAGAGGGGTCTCTCGAACCATCAGGACCAGCTTTCTTGATTCCTTGATGGTGACCCCGGCGGCGCGGGCTACAAGTGTATCGTCATACCCGTTTGATATGGCCGAGAGTGTCTTCATGCTGCAGGGCGCCACTATCATACCACCGGTCTTGTGAGTGCCACTGGCCACACTTGCTGCCATATTGGTATCCTTGGATGTCTTGCCAGCCAGTCCATAGACATAATCAAGGCTGTACTCGGTCTCCATGAGTATGCATTTCTCTCCCCATTGGGTGACTATGAGGTGTGTATCATGACCTAGGCATCTTAACTCCTCTAGAATCCGTATACCGTATACTGCCCCCGTACTGCCGGTTATGCCCACGGTAAGCGTATATTTGCTGCTCAATCATATATGATTGCACATCACAAATAAAAAAACCGTACTATCTTCTAGTGCCATTATATGGACCGATGTATGTTGGATGGTGTAGTGAAATTGATTAACGTTCATACAAATCTATACTTTAAATTCAAATAGAAG
>VXON01000167.1 GCA_009840065.1 Cenarchaeum sp. SB0662_bin_33
AGTACCGTGTGTAATGCAACTTTATAGGCTGAGAAAATAATATATTATTTTTGTATTTACACTAAATTAAAATAATAATTGATCATAACAACTTTGATTAAGAATAACGATATATACAAGGGAGTTATGTTACAATTATGAATTTTACAAAAACTAGATCTAGGAGTAGTTAGAATGCGTGCACATCCCACAATTACTAATGTAATAAAACGCAATGGTAGTACGGCCGAATTTAATAAGAACAAAATATCCAGCGCTATATACAAGGCTATGAATGCATGCTCAAAGTCAGATAAAAAATTAGCTGACCGTCTAGCAGATCAGGTAATTAAGAATCTCATCAAGGATGGATACTCTAACGAGTCAGTACCCGGAGTGGAGAACATACAGGACACAGTGGAGGTAGTACTGCTAGATAACAAACACAGTGACATAGCAAAGACCTACATCCTATATAGGCAGGATCGTCGAAGGATACGAAACGAAAAAATGCACATACTAAATACAAAGACACTAGACTCTGTTGCCAGAAAATTTGATGTCAACTGCCTGCGTGTACTGGCATCCAGATACCTGTTTCGGGATTCAAACAGCCGCATCGTTGAATCTCCACTGCAGTTGTTTGAGAGGGTAGCCATACAGATTGGTATTGGTGATATGTTGTATGACCCTTCACTATTTGATAAGGATGGCTCGTATACACAAAATATCGAGGTTGCGCAGCAGTACCTCCGCAAGCTTGATAACTTTGATAACAAATTTCACATAGGTAAGTATTATCTAAATAAATGGCATTTTAGATCACTTATTACTCACTACATATATCTGGCTCAAAATAATAAGATGCGGGTCAAGTTTCGTGAAATACTGGAGATGCTGGCATCTAACAAGTTTGATGAATTTGAAAACAAGATAACAAACTATCTGAATATAATGACTTCACAAAAATATCTACCAAACTCTCCCACTATGATGAATGCGGGAGGCCGCTTGGGTCAGCTATCGGCTTGTTTTGTATTGGATATGAGGGATGACATGGAAGAAATAATGAAGTCCACCTCGGATGCGGCACTCATATTCAAATCCGGTGGCGGCGTGGGAATAAACTATTCTGACCTGCGTTATGAAGGTGATACGGTAGCATCCACATTTGGAGTGGCATCAGGCCCGGTCTCATTTATGAATATAATTAACACCGTCACCGAGGTAGTAAAACAGGGAGGAAAACGGCGGGGCGCCAACATGGGAATTCTAGAAGTGTGGCATCCTGACATTGAAAAATTTGTGAGCAATAAGACAAAACCCGGAGTTTTAGAGAACTTTAATGTCTCTGTGGGAATATGGGAGGATTTTTGGGATGCTCTCCTCAACTCTAAGGATAACAAGTACATTCTGCGAAGCCCCCGCGACAAGACTCCTGTAAAGGAGATTAACGCTCAGCATCTAATAGATCAGATAGCCCTCTCGGCATGGAAGAGCGCCGAACCCGGACTGATATTTCTTGATCAAATCAACAAGTACAATGTTATAGCCAAGGCGCGTATGTCTCCCCTGCGGGCCACCAACCCATGCGGCGAGCAGAGTCTGTATCCAAACGAGTCCTGTAATCTGGGCTCTATTAACCTAGCAAATCTGACGTATAAAACAGAGGATGGCTCTCTTGAGTTCGACTGGGAAGGCTATGAACGTATAATCCGTCAGACTACTCGATTCCTAGATAATGTGGTGGATGTAAACCAATATCCTGTAGAGAAAATTAACGAGGCCTCCAAGGAGTCACGGCGGATAGGATTGGGTGTAATGGGTGTGGCAGATTTACTGTACAAACTCCGCATACCATATAACTCAGAGGAGGGATATACACTACAGTCGCGTCTGGCCGAAGCACTATCGTACTTTTCCATGGATGAGAGTGTTGAGCTGGCAAAGGAGAGAGGGTACTTCAAATTATACCCAAATACCGAGTATCCTGAAGGACGCATCCCCATAGCGGGCTACTATGAGTCTGAAGATGCTACATACGACTGGGCATCATTGGTTAAGAAGATTACAACACACGGTATCAGGAACGTACTCACTACAACTGTGGCTCCGACAGGTACACTCTCCATGATTGCTGACTGCTCCAATGGCATGGAGCCAAACTTTGCCTTGGTATATGAAAAACGTGTCACAATAGGTAAGTTCACATATGTAAACAAAATACTCCGAGCAGCTCTTGAAGAGGAGGGCCTATACAATGATAACATACTTGAGAGCATCATAAACAACTATGGCTCTCTTAGAGGAATAGACGATATACCCCAATGGATGCAGGATGTCTTTGTTACGGCCATGGATATACACTGGTCGGATCATCTGATGGCCCAGGCAGTATGGCAGAGGTGGATAAGTAATGCCATTGCAAAGACCATCAACATGCCGTATGATGTAACCGTTGAGGATGTAAAGGCAGCATACCTTTTGGCCCACGAGATGGGATTAAAGGGAATTACAGTGTACAGGGATGGTTCTAGACAGAGCCAGGTTATGAATATGACCGATGATGATGCCAAAAAAGTGTTTGAAGTGGCTCCCAGTCAACTAATGCTGAAATTTGTCTCTGAACATACAACTGATTCATATGCCGGCCAACGTGTCCGGGATGCCCTAGTTCCAAAGGTGTACAATCGAGATACTCATGCTGCCCCCAACGTAAAGCTGACCGAAGAGATGCAGTGTCCTACCTGTAAGAGTAGCCTGATATTTGCTGAAGGGTGTAGTATATGCGTTGAGTGCGGCTTTAGTGGTTGCACTTCGGGCTAGACTATTCATTGTAATGTATCATGTGGTTTTAGCCGAGTCGGCATTGGAGACTGTTCCAAATTCAATTACAAGTCACCCTGCTGTTACATTACATGCACAAAAACTGGGCCGGGACGCATCTCAAATATTGCTTGACAAATCTTGGCATTACTCTGCCATGAAGAATATGCATGATGCCCACAGACGCGGGCGGCCGGACCTTGTTCACTTCTCCATACTATCGGCGACATCTACACCTCTATATCAGGACGCATTGATGAAACTGTATATACATACGGTACAGGATGTAGTTATATGGTTTGCCGATAACATAAGAATACCAAAATCGTATCATAGATTTGAGGGACTATTCTCCAAACTATTATGTCATAATAGTATAGAATTTGAGGACCGCACACTGTTGGAGGCGCGCAAATGTACCATACACGAATTGATAAAATCAATAAATCCCACAAGAACGGTGGGCCTCTCTGTGCATGGTAAACAACCCATTAACAATAATATAATTAATAATTTTGGAGAGAACCCGTGCGTTGTAGTTGGAGGTTTTCAAAGAGGCGAGTTTACTGAAGAAACCATCGATATGCTGGATTGCCTGTATAATGTATCTCCTGTACCACTAGAAACTCATGTTGTGATAAGCCGCATCCTGTATGATATGGAGCGCCTCTGATTGCTTTATAATTTTTATGTGGTAAACTGTTGGTATGACTTGTGCGGTCATAGTATAGCCTGGTTAGTATGTTGGCCTTCCAAGCCAATTACCCGGGTTCAAATCCCGGTGACCGCATTATGGTGTTTCTGACATGAAAAAACGATATAGGGAGGCGGCCTTGAAGAGAATGTCCGATATGTTGGAGGCAGCCATGCTCTCCTCCGATATTGTTCTGGCAGAAAAGTATGCTTCTATGGCTTGGCGCACAAGCACCAAACATAGGATACGCATGCCTTACATAATGCGATTTATGTTCTGCAAAAAGTGTAAGAGATTCATAAGACCAGGGGTGGATTCTAGAATACGGTTGGGAGGCCGGAGACCGCAGGCGGTCAGAATAACCTGCCTGTACTGCGGTCATACCTATCGCAAGATATTATAGTTAATTTTTTGTTAGAGTAAATTTACATCTATAATGATGCATTGTTGCTGTTTTACTCCCTAAAATTAGACACCTAAGGACGCATGACTTTTGTTCGATGTTATAAAAAAACTTAATAAAATTTTGATCAAACAGAACTACTATTATAATAAATAAATTTGGCAAGTATGTAGAACCTTTCGCATTTATGGAGGTGTTGGCCTAATATAATGAAAATTTGCCTTCAACCCTGTTTGTGATGTGGTGCTTTTCTATGCATTAATACTAACGGTGAACATTTTTAGATGGTAAAAAAAACAGTCAATATATGGAAAATATTGAAGTAGCCCAGTGGCAGTCACAAGTACTTGACTCTGATGTTCCTGTCTTTGTCGATTTTTGGGCAGAGTGGTGTGGACCTTGTAGAATGGTGTCTCCCGTACTTGAAGATCTGGCAGGTGATTATCAAGGCAAGGTTAAGTTTGTCAAGGTGAATGTGGATAATGCCGGAGAGCTGGCATCACGCTACAATGTTATGAGTATTCCTACATTGATACTCTTTAACAAGGGGCAGGCTGTGGATCAAAAGATCGGGGCTGCCAATAAGGACTCTTATCGTGCCATGATAGACCGCGCACTGAGCGCCTGACATATTTATCATTATCATACTTTTTGACTTTTTTTATGTAAGTATTTATATGCACTATCTGGCAATTGCGAGGCGCTTCTTTGTCCAAAGTAGCAGCCATACCAGTATCAGAACCGGTCCCACCATGTATGTTGCCATGTTGAGCAGAATTATCAAGATACCATACACCAATACCTTTGACTCCGAGTCTGCATACTCCATTAGACCTAACGATACAAGCATGGGCTGCATTGACAAAAGTACTACATTCTTTAAAACTGGATTCTCTCTCTGCATGTCTGCAACTGTTGGCGAAAATACATAATATGCCTGGTTAAATGCTGAGATGAACCACTTACCTGAATCAGTAGACAGCACCATCTCATCCCTAATTTGTCGTAAATTTTGTATCTGCGGAGCTAGCTCTGTCCCATATGCGGCCGTTGCTATCAGGCATCCCCCACCGGGTTCGGGAGTTTGTACCGCCACTATGCCAACAGGTATAGTAAAGGATACCGTCTCTCTATTTATGGGTTGGAACAATATACCCTCAACACCTACCCTGAGGATGTACTCCCCCTCAACGGGGAAGGGAACCTTTAATCCTCGTACTACCCCCTCTGAGGAATGTATCATGGGAGTTGTAGCAATTACGGTATCATTTACTGTCATATTTATATCATAATCAATATGTAATTGGATTTTATCTGTGCTGGAATTTATAAATTCAATTATTACAGTATTGTCTGCATTGGGCATTATATCATCGTCATAGGTAATTCGTACGTCTAATATTCCTCCATCAGTTGATGCTGTTTGTGACTCGGCAAAGGCCATCGCAGGTATGAGCAATAATAAAATAAATAACCACTTCACACCATCACTTATTCAAATATTAAATTAAAGGGTTCTGTTGTGTATGTGCCCTGTTTAGGTTAGGTACAGCACCCTGTGCCTGCCTATGTAGTTGGTTCTTGGACGGCGCATATTTTTTTAAAAGATTAATGAATGTAGAGATAATGACTAATTACGCATATCATAATTTTATAATCAAATTAAGTAGGTTTTAATATCTTTTAATTTATAACTGTATCATCAACTGGATGTGATATATTTGATGCCTTACGAAATATGGGTGTATGTATTTTTTTTCTATTTTTATAAATTGCATAGTGAATTTTACAGAGGTTTCTGGTCTCTTTTGAACCCACCTTCACTGTTTTAACCGCAGTGTTATTGCACTCTGAAATACTACATTGCATATTGTTGATGCTCAATAATGGTTTAAAAACAGCGCGTAATTCAATCTACTGATCTCTAATTAATGAACAATCATTGCCGATTGAAAACATTAAATTTTATCTTTTATTAATGTATGACAATGCAAGCTTTTGATGGAAAAAAAGCCGCCCAAGATTATATGTCTACTAACTCAATGTCATACTCGACTCCTGAGCTAATATTGAACCGTTTTGCGTTTTGGCTTGGCGATACTGTAACAAATCCGGATAATAAGAGCGAACCTACATCTCGAGTCATGACGTATATGACCCGTGAAGTTGTTGAACCGCCGGTTGTTGAAGACGTATACGTTCCCAGTGGCGCCGTTTTAAACTCCCTAGCTTCTCATAAAGTTGAGGATGCCCCTAAATTTTGCCCCGAGTGTGGCATGAAGTTATCTGCTAAAGCAAAATTTTGTCATCAGTGCGGCATTACTCAATAATTTTTTTTCCACACTGGGTGCAGAATTTTGCACTCTGTTTTAGATGCGCACCACAGGATGGACACATGTTACTTTGTGGTGCTGTATTATTAGTAGGCGCAGCCTGTGCAGTCGGAATTGGTGATGGAAGCGTGCCAGTCTGTGAAAAGGCTGAGATTGCATTACCTCCTGATATAATTCCTGGAGGTCCACCCATGGGATTTACTCCTGGCTGACCTCCCATCATGCCTGGTAGCTGCATGTTACCTCCTGCTTTCATGGCCTTTTTTAATTCAAAGAGCGTCTTTACTGCTAGAAATTCCAAGGCTGAGTATGCCACTACATAGTCCCCTAATTTTTGGAAAAATTCTTTATCAGTCATACCCCCTTTTTTGTATAAATTATTTGCGTCTAGAAATGACTCATAGTAGTCCTGAGATTCTGTAAGTAGTGTATCGAGTTTCTCAAAGAGTAAGGTAAATGTATCAACCTCACCAGGTGGGACAAAAGTCATTATTGCTAATATAATGTTGTATTATTAATTACTTTTCATGGCTCTTGGACTAGGATACATTCTCGTAGACTAGCCTACTGTATGTAGTAAAATCAGTGGAGTTTTATTTGTGGCTGACTCCTCCCTACGTCCATACTCCATCTGGCAAGCCGTAGGTTGTGTCATATTTTGATACAAAAGCGACTTGGTGAACTTTTTTCCGGCAGTAGTCGTTGGTTTTATAATAATCGGACTTAACGTATTCAATACACCAATACAGAATGCCGCCTTGGGGACTGCTAATCAAACAACCGTGTCATATGCCATACACAAACACTAGATGTTCTGAAAGTGTTTCGCTTTTTGAAGTTGCCTACTTGGTCGGGGCAGCATAATGTAAAAAGTAGGATATGTGGTCAGGCACACATCAAAAATCCATGCGCCGACTTACCGATTGGTATGATTATGTGGGCTGGCCATCTAGCATATCCGTCAGACCA
>VXON01000042.1 GCA_009840065.1 Cenarchaeum sp. SB0662_bin_33
ACAATGCCTGGATACTGGCACGCCACATGTTTGAAAGGGATAACAGAATCACCATGCAGATCACGCTAAAGATATTCTCTAGGTATTTGGATGTGTTCTCCAAGGAATCTATCCGGCGCGTCGTCCCGTCCGACCCTGGCTAACGCATGCCTTTGCCATGGGAACCCGGACGTAGCGCCATTCTGCGCACGTCTTTTTACGGCGACCATTATTCTGCATGCATTGATACTCAGATGAGTCTACTAAATAGATATTGTCTCGGATGGACGACACTCGGCAATGTGATTTCATCACATCTGGACGCACCCCATGCGCACATTTCCACCTACTGTTTATAGATTGATCTTTATAATGATTAAACACAAAAGACGGGAAAGGTACTACTAGGCAGCTAGGGAGACCAACGTATTCCATACACAAAAGATGTTGATATGCATGTGAACCCGGCCCGCACATCAAGCCAAACACCCCTAACAGACCTCCCATCCACTCCAAGGAAAAATTGGCTTTTGGAGAGTGCTTTGCTTTTTGAAGTTGATCGTACGTAAAAACAATGACGCGTGTGCTAAATTAAAAATTAATGGTTTTTATTCCCAATCATGGGTGTTTTAAACGATTTTTTGGTATTGAATAGCAATCATTGCTTGTTTATCGTACTTCAAAAAGCAAAACACTTTCGAATTCCTCAAAATGCAACACCCACCAATTAATTTTGTTGTTGTATTGTATTGTATTGTTTTGAACTATTACGCACACTACCGAGAACCAAAATTTGATACGCATAGCACTGTAACATTATTTGTGCTCCTAGCCATGGTCCGGTTCAAATTCAAAGAATGGAACACCACCATCAATACCACATCTGGCGATTCGGACGGGCGAGCCCTCTGCGCACCAGGAAAGCAACCGGCCCATGATGTGTATCTCTCCCACGCGGCAGATGCAAAATATGATGCCGTCCCGGGAAGAGTACTCTGTGAGTGTTCCATGTGTTGTATGTGGTACCAACTCTGTCGCAGAGAAGCACTGGTTACAGAGATGCAGATGCGGCCACACAACAATCTTACAGTTGTGACAATATGCGACACAAAACTCACCCCTCTGAAGACGTTCCTCAAAACTCATCTCTGCATCACTGCCACCATGGATGATGTGCCCGCTGCGGACATTCCATGTGTCACACCAGTGCACGCATCTGACACCTGTCGGTCTTTGGCCTCTCCCCGGAGTTGTCTGAATATCTCTACAGTCTGCGATATACCCGTGGCACCTAGTGGATGGCCTGAACCAAGAATTCCGCCCCGGGGGTTCACCCTGCGGCTACCTGTTGAATACAAGTCATGTGCATATGAGGCACCCTGTCCATACTCTGCAATCTGGAGTGCCTCGGTTGCCATAATCTCGCATACTGAGAAGGCATCATGCACCTCGACCACATCGATCATGGCAGGTGTAATATCTGCAGTTCTATAAGCATCTGTAGCCGCCCTCCTAGCAGAGTCTATACGGTCGTATCTGGAGTATCTTCCAAATGCTGCAGACAGTACGCACTGTGACATACCCCTAATCCAGACTATGTCATCTGTAATTGCCTGGCACGTCTGTTCATCGGCTATCAGTATGGCGGCCCCGCCCGCACACGCCCTCGAGCAGTCCCAAAGGCGTAGGTCCGCAGTCACCTCCTTTGACTGCATTACGTCGGCGGGCGTGCATGTGTATCCGTACAGGGCATCAGGATTGTCTGCCGCAAGAGAGTGGTTCTTTGCCGCAACTGCGGATATGGACTCGGCCGGGACATCATGGCGGCGTTTGTAGGACTTTGTGAGTATGGAGCCCCAGTATATGGGGCTTTGAAACTGCCCCCTGGATACATCCCAGTCTAGTAGGTTGCCGGGACTGTTTGGCAGCTCGGCGCCCACCACCAGCATTGATCTGGCCAGTCCGGCTTTTATGTAGGAGTATGCTGCCATTACTGCACTGCCCCCCGAGCCGCACATACTCTCCACCGCATGGGATATGCGGGGCTGTATTCCGCACATATCAGAGAGTACGGCTCCCAGATATCGGTTAGTGTCATTTGTTGAGACTAGTATACCATCAATTATTGTATTATCCACACTAGACAGAATGGTACTGGCCGCATCAAATAATATCTGCTGTATGGATCTGACATCCATTGTAAATCTAGTCTGGCCCGCCGCGACTATGCCTACATCAGTCATTATATGGCCGCCAACATCTTAAACGACTCACGTACATCCCCAACCGGATTAAACTGTAATATGGGTTCTGTTACGCCTGCCCGTCGAGCAGACTGTATGGCAGACCTACATTCCTGCAGAGTACCGCATGCAGTAAGATCATGCAGCATGTCATCGGGTATTAGTTGTGCCACCCTCTTCAAACCACTACTTTTGTACTCGTTGTATATGCGTCCTGTGATGTCCTCATACCCACATCCGGCCAGAAACCTTCTGTATGTATCCCCCACGGATATGTAAAAAGCCAGAGTCTGCCGGGCGCGGTCGTACGCAGACTCGGCATCATCGGAGACGGCAGTGATTATCTGGTGTGCAATCTGTATGCGGCGTTCCTGTTGCATTATACGTATGGTCTCTTGCAGCTCGTCCAGTGGCCTTAGATAAAATATTACACCATCCGCCAGCTCCCAGGCCAAATGTATCATCCTTCTATTTACCGCCGCTATATACATCGGTATGCTTTGGCTGTATCGCGATACCAACAATGAAAAGCCTTCGGTATCATATATGCTGCCGGTATGGTCTATTCTTTTACCATCCATCGCAGACCGTATGATTTGTATGGATTCGCGCATTCTCTGCAGCGGGGCATCATAGGGGTACCCATGTAAATTCTGCACAATCTTTGAGCTGCTGACTCCCAGACCCAACACAAACCGGCCCCTTGATAATATATCCATGGTTACAGCACCCATGGCCAGTGCGGCAGGGCTGCGCGAGTATATGTTGAGTATGGATGAGCCAATCTGTCTGCAGCGACTCTGATGCGCCACGGCCGACATTATGCTAAAGCACTCCATTCCCCAGGTCTCGGGCACCCAGATTGAATCATCCCTGCTGACACTAGATGCGCACCACAACAAATCATCTATGGATAGCAGGGACCCAAGGCTATATGATGTCATACTAGTGTATCGGATATTATGTTTATTCTAGTGTTTTGCTTTGAATCTATGAGTGGCCGGGGTTGTACCTCAGTGTGGATGCCACGCTTCCAAGACTGGAGAGCATGGCGCCATGCTCGCTTTTTCCGGATATAATTTCAACGGCCGCACCTATCTTGCTGCATATCAGTGATATGTGCTCTATGATATCCTGCTCTGTAATCTGCATATCCTCTGATTGGCATGAGGGACATGGCGTGGATGCAAACTCACTCTTTGTTGGAATGACCTTGGATCGCTCCACCATGGCCAGCCGCTCCTTGCCGCACCGCCTGCATGTGGAGACGACCCTGTGCATGTCTATGTCGTCTGATATCAGTACTGTCTGCGCCACATTGTTTGCTATGTGGCCTAGGACCTCATTCATTCCATATGCGGCCAAGCCTGATCGGCGGTTTATGTCCATGAAGAGACGCTCCACTAACTTTTTCTCCTCCACCAGTCTAAAGTCGGAGAGTATATCCGAGGACTTGGCAAATGCCTCCCGGACGCCCTCGGCACCTGAGTATGAGGAATCGATTGTGGCAAGTACCATGTTTTGAAGCCGATACTCAAGATAGTTTCCTTTGAGAAAATCATCCTTTGTGGGGCCGGGCCCTGACACTATTATGCCCTTTACTTTGTGTATGTCCAAAAACAACTCCTGCGTGGTCTTGCCCACGCGATTAAAGTAGTATGTCAGTTCCATCTCACGAAGTTTTTGAAAGCGTTTTGCCGACTGACCCCCCTGCCTGTGTTTTCCGGCCACACCAGAACCCGTTTGAGAGAGCACCTCCAGCCTATCGCCAAGTAAGAGGCCCCACCCGCAGTCCTTGGCATCAATGGCCAAAAATCCTATGGCGTTGTCATCTCGAAGCATACCCCGCAGTATGTCAAGATGAAAGTGATCGTCACATCGATACAGGTACTGTTTTAGGTCCTTTATTGGGTCTATCTCGTACGTCTCAAGCACCTCACTGCCTATGGGGCCGCCCTCTTCTGGTGGCAGTGCACCACAAAAAACCACAAGCCCGCGCTCGGGTGTCTTTTTGTATAATTTTAGACGCTGTATCACTTTTGCTAGTGCATCCACAACATGGGTTCTAGTCAGATCGGACTTTATGTTGGAGGCCGTACCCTGCTCGGACTGCAATACGCTGATCACCTCATGTAGTTGTCTGTTTTTTGGTATGTAGACGGATATGAGCTCGGTACCTCGCCCCCTCTTTCTGGAGAGATCCTCCAAAAGCTTACGTATGCGATACATCTTGACCGAGTCACGCTTGTCCACCTTTATTGCTCCCATAAAATACAACCATTAACATACTCAATATGTGGCTATCTAAGATTCCTGCGGGAACATGTATAATATAATCTCCTGAATGGCTTTTATCCCTTTGTTATGGCGGCCATGCAAGTGTAGCATCTGCATATGGGGAGTGGTCTTTAATCTAGAAGGGGAGGTACGGCCTGACCCGGTTCTTATGGACATACCTAAAGTCGCGCTTTTGATAAACATTATTGGATTGTGCATACTATACCTGCCAGATGTGCATATAGGACAGGCTTGGCTGCCATGTCATAATATTCATCTATAATATCCCCAACTCAACGGGGAAAAATAGTAAAGTCACCCAAACACATCCTGTATCGTACTGACAAATGCCTCATATGGCTGGTTGCCGACTATCTTGACGTGATGTGTACCATTTGTGATAATAAACGATGGCGTGGCATCGATTCCAATGTTTTGGGACTCTGTATATGATTTTTGGACATACTCCAAATGCTGTCCGGATGCCACGCAGTCATTATATTTGGATATGTCAAGACCGGCATCTAGGGCAAAACCATATAGTGATAGTGGGGTTATCCAGCCGGTCTTTTCGCCAGCCCAATTTTCATATAATATATCGTGATACTCCCAGTATAGTTGCTGGTCTGCGGCGCAGTGTGATGCCTGGGCAGCCAAAACAGAGTCTTGACCATTTAAGGGAAAATCGTAGAATATTATGCGCAGCGCGCCGGTATTTACATACTCACCTTTTAAAATGTCAAGTGTGGTTTGATGAAACCTGTAGCAGTGGGTGCACTGGTAGTCCCCCCACTCCAACATGGTCAGTGGCGCGTCCGCATCTCCTAGGGGGACGGAGTTCTGTAGGTTGATGATGTCGCTTGAATTATAATCATTTGATGAGCTAAAACTTAGCAGATAAGTTGTAGATGTGATGACGGCAACCGCCACTATTATTATTATGTATATTTTCACGCATTTCTGATACAAAAAAGGGAATAAATTCCCTTGTATTTAATTAAGAATATAACCACCCATTATGCATTAAAAACATGACACAGGCCTTGATTTTAGCCGGCGGCAGGGGGGAGCGACTTCGTCCAATAACAGACTATGTACCAAAACCCCTAGTGCCATTAGCCAATATACCACTTTTAGAGTGGCAACTACGCTATCTACAGCAGTTTGACATTTATGATGTTGTAATATGTACTGGATATAAGGCAAAACTAATTCAAAACTTTCTGAGCCGGGGCGGGTATGATCAAGTCCGCATATCGATGGAGAATGAACCGCTGGGAACAGGTGGTGCCATAAGAAATGCTGCCACCTACATACATGATGACTTTTATGTATTAAATGGAGATATAATAACTGACATTAATATTAATTCAATAAAACCCAATCATATTGCATCAGTTCCCATGCGCACCCAGTTTGGTACACTAAAAATTAAAGAAAATAATATAATTGAATTTAAGGAAAAACAGGTAATCAGAGATCAATGGATAAACGCAGGAGTATATGGTTTTAAAACGGATGTTTTTGCAGAGCTTCCCATCAGGGGGGATATAGAGAAGACACTCTTTCCTAGATGGGCGCATGCGGGCAGATTAAAAGTCACTAAATTTCCCGACTCCCGCTGGTACTCTATAGACTCCTTCAAGGATTTGCAGGAGTGCTCAAGATATGTGTCTGATATAATACCCATTAAAAATCCATATTCAAGTCACTCTTGATTTGGGATATGATTGATCTGCCCTTCTGCCTCCACCTGTGAACCTTGTAGAGCGCTAGGCCTATGGGCAGACCAAAAAAGACCGTCATAAAAAGTACGTGCATCTGCCAGATCTCCACCATTATGTGTATACCTGTTGCATTTTTTGTTAAAAAGATTACTATTTTAAAAACATGATGGTAAGGAGGTTTTTGTGCGTTAACTGTTGGTGGATTGCGCATCTCCCGTATTCTTCCGCCATCGGAACTTCACCACGACCACACACCGGCAGACTTTGTTGGGAGAATGGTCTGATAGGGGTCTGAATATGGGAGTATGGTGCCTGATTGCCTTAAGCGACCCCTATTGTCCATCACATCTTCTATGGCCTCGCCTCCTTTGTCCTGGCGGCCAGACTGGCGTTGCCTATGATGGTCTCCCACTCATCGTTCCCATGGATTATGACTCCTGCCTTCGCCGCCGGCGTACGCTTGTGCAGGCTGGAATGGGGTCGAACAAAGTTATAGTATACAAAAAAACCCATTATCAGAGGCGAGTCTGGATTCGATATATGCTGCCTACTTTGGAATCTGCGGAACGTCCCGTTGAACCGTTCCTGAAAGTTATTCTGTTGTTGAGTATGAACCAAGCTTTTTTCACAATATAATCAGCTAAAATTGAACTCGTAAATGTGGTTAATAATACGTGCACAGAATACCCAATTGTATAAGACTTCCTATTGTAATATTCCTAATTATCGGAGGCCGGAGCCGGACCGATAACCCTGCACAATTCATCCCAGACGTTGAGTTTGCGTAGTTTCGAAAGTGTTTTGCTTTTTGAAGTTGATCGTGCGTAAAAACGATAACGTGTGTACC
>VXON01000048.1 GCA_009840065.1 Cenarchaeum sp. SB0662_bin_33
GTTTGACATGCTCATATATGCCACCTACTCTGTGAGGGGGGTTGAGTATGTACCTTGTCACTTGTCAGCATTGCCGGCACATTGGCCGCCACACTTACTGCATCCTTAAATAAATTGGTTGCATCATAATCAAGTTTCTTGTGAGATGTATCACACGATAACATGAGTCTGGATTCCATGTCCATAACACCATACTCGTACATTCCCTTGCCTTTGCTAGAGTAATAATGCTCATCTGTAGACCATTTACCGCTTGTGGGTACGGGTATTCTTTGTAGGATTTTAGAGGTGGCATCACGCGCACACTTTAGCCACCTCCACACAGTTGATTGGTTGGGAGCGCCCTGTTCTGTGCTTGGATTTATGCGTCTTGTGGCATCACGCGCCGCAGTGGCGCATGACTTGCCGCCCATTACATCGTTTATGGAATCGGTTATGACCGAATCCGGATAGTGTCTTCCGAGAAATCCTGGTCTGTGTGTGAACCTTTTTTTACACTTGTTACACCTGTATCTGACCGATACACCCCCATCCTTTCTTTTACGTTCATCATAGTATCTACAGTCCGTTGATCTGCACTCGTTATTACTGCATGTGGGTTCTGGCTTTGTTATTTCAAACTGGATTGATTCTAGTTCACGTATGTCAATTACCGTTTTTTGTACGGCAGTAATATGCTTACAGTCCACATGCCTCTTGACATGATGCGGGCAGGTGCATCTCCAGCCATCAAGAAAGCTTACCTCATAACACACCCTCCTGTGATTGTGATGGAACGGCAAACCTGTTGTTAGAAAGACATACCGGCTGGGCTTTTTCATTTGAATATGTATTGCATTCCTGTGGGATGTTGATTTTTTTACTATCACCAATTGGTAGTAACAATATTTGTATATGGGCATAATTTGTATAACAAACTGATGACAACGTGGCCAAAGAATGCAACGGAGTTTACGGTATCTGTTATCAAGAATACTGCATCAAGGACAAACTACAGTTACATTCCAAAACCCATACTAGAATTATTTGAATACCTGACGTTTAAAATCAAAGACGGTCAGGTAGTTGTCAGCCCAGGTAAAAAATAGGCTATTCTAGGACATTTGGATAGGCCGGCCCATTTTTGCAAGAGAACCTGTATACCAAAATACAAAAGTACATAGACATTTTCACGTTTAGTCCACACGTAAAGGTGTCCACAAACTTTTGTCCCTCCGGTATATGTTATCTGGTCTAGTGCGAATTTCTTTAAAAAATATTTAATCAGTAATATATTATATAATTTGGTATGATTCCAGCCTGGCCTGTATGGTACGAAAAGATATGCAAACAGTTTGGCTATAACCCCGATGAGGACCATGCAGCAGCAGTAATACTGAACGACATACTGGAGTACTTTGATCTCGACATGTTGCATAATATAATAAACAACAAGACGGTTCTGTGCGTGGGTGCAGGCCCATCATTATTATCTGTGATACCAACAATTCGAAACTTCTCAATGCCCATAATAGCGGCGGATTCCGCGCTACAGACGCTAATCCGATACAAGATAACCCCAGACATCGTTGTTACAGACTTGGATGGACAGCTCGACTGCATGATGAGTCTGGCCGATTCAAGTATAATATTTGTGGTGCATGCGCATGGCAACAATATGGACCGGCTGTCCATGTCAAGAGCGTTCCGCCGATGTCTGGGGACGACACAGAATAGGCCGTTTGGCAAACTACATAATTTTGGAGGGTTTACAGATGGTGACCGGATGGTATTTTTGGCAAGTTACTTCAAGGCCCGTTCTATAATACTGTGCGGTATGGATTTGAATGGACCCGTCTCCACATGGTCCATACCAGATAGTGCTGACACTACGGTCGCGGCGAAGCTCTCAAAGTTACATATGGCTGCCTCCCTGTTGGAGTGGTTGGCACAAAATTCCCACTCAAGAATGTACACATTATCGTGTGATGTACGGGGATTTACTCAAATCACCTCTGATATTAAAAATATATAGAATTCAACATATGAAATCATTATGAAACTTGATGCCGAGCAGGTAAGGGGCATAGTTGAGCTGCGTGAAAAGTTACAGGAGAGGTTGGAGCAGTTGCGCCAAGAGGTTGAGATGACAACACTAAACATAGATGCATTAGATACGGTCCTTACGCAGTCCAGTTTTACACGAGCCTCTCAGTATAAGCCGCCGGATACACTTCCTCCGGAAGATACAGAGCTCCAACCCAAGTCCGTCCCACCACCTCCAAGTAATGATGATGCCGAACCCATCATAGTGAATGATGCGACCATCGGTGGAATAACCAAGTCTGATGATAACATATCCATAATGCTGCACGTTCCCGTCTCGATCCAGACTCAGCCGTTCAAGTCGTTCTTTCTGGAACGCATAATTGGTGGCATGATCAAGAAAGATACCATTGAGGCCGAGAATGAAAGACTTCCCAAAGATTCGGTCATGAGATACGAATTAAAGACGCAGGGTGATACGCTTAGTCATATAATAATATACAATTACAGGTTAGAAGAGAGGGCTCGCGAGATTACCAGTACCATACGGTGGACACTATCTAGGATGCTGGAACATGTCAGATAAAGAGTCAGATCGCATTGCAGTGTTGGATTTTGGCTCGCAATACAGTCATCTAATATGTAGGAGAATACGCGACTTTTCAGTTAGGGCTGAATTACTGCCCTTTGATACGGATGTAGACAAGGTACTGACTCCTAAAACCAAGGGCGTTATATTCTCCGGAGGTCCCTCAAGTACATATACAGAGAACGCCCCGATGCCGCAACAGGGCATACTAGAGTCTGACATTCCCGTACTAGGTATATGCTACGGCCACCAGATTATAGTAAGCAGATGTGGTGGTGTGGTAAAGAGGGTATCAAGAGAGTATGGCCACTCCACTCTGATGATACATAATTCAGACGGCCTCTTTGAGGGTCTGGACTCTTCAATAGAGGCTTGGATGAGTCATGGGGATGAGGCAGAGACGATTCCGTCTGGTTTTCGTGTAATTGGACATACCTCATCTGCCGCGGCAGCTGCCATATGTAATGACTCCAACCGGGTATTCGGACTACAGTTTCACCCCGAAGTGGCCCACACACCAAAAGGCTCAGACATACTACACAACTTTGCTGTTAAGATATGTGGCGCCAGACAGAATTGGACGATGGAGACATTTACAACTTCGACCATCAAGAAACTCTCAGGTATATCAGACCGGGTACTCTGCGGCGTTAGTGGCGGTGTTGACTCTAGCGTGGCTGCCATTCTACTACACAGAGCCATCGGAGACCGCCTGAGATGTGTCTTTGTAGAGAACGGACTTTTGCGGCATAATGAGGCATTACAAGTTACAGAGATGTTTGCCGAGCTTGATATACCCATGGATGTCATAGATGCCTCCGAGTCTTTTCTAAATTTACTGCGTGATGTTGATGACCCCGAAGACAAGCGCAGTATTATAGGCGAGGAGTTTGTGCGGGTATTTACAGAGTACTCCAAAAAGAATGGGCCGTTTCAGTGGCTGGCTCAAGGAACCCTATATCCAGATGTCATAGAGAGTGGTGTGTCCGGTGGTCCGGCAGCTGTAATAAAGTCCCATCACAATGTTGGGGGCCTCCCAGAGTGGCTCGGCCTAGATATAATAGAGCCTCTCCGGGATTTATACAAAGACGAGGTTCGTGATGTGGGGAGAGTGTTGGGCGTACCATCTAAATTTCTACAGCGGCACCCATTCCCAGGTCCGGGACTAGCGGTGCGCATAATGGGCCGCATCACTCCAAACAAGCTGCGCATATGTCGCCAGGCTAGCCGCATAGTGGAAGAGGAGATCTTGTCGGCCGGTATGTACAACGACATATGGCAGGCATATGCATCCGTGGGTGACGACCTAGCGGTGGGTGTGGTAGGGGATGCCCGCATGCATGGCCACATAGTGATGATTCGCGTTGTAAAGTCAGTCGATGCTATGACCGCAGATTGGGCCCGGTTGGATCATGCACTTTTAGAGTCCATGAGTAATCGAATAACAAATGAGATAGATGAGGTCACCTGGGTCACCTATGCCATATCCAGCAAACCCCCCGCCACTATAGAACCCCAGTAGCACCCAACAGGGCGGCCCCTACAACCCCCGCCGAATCGCCTAGGCTGTTCTGTATTATGGGGGTGTTGTGTTCAGGTGTCAGTTGCCCTACAATATCACTTCCCATGCCATATAGAAATTCAATATTTGAGAGACCGCCTCCCAACACCACACAGTCTGGATTTAATATCTGTATGACGTTTGAGAGCGCCAACCCAAAGTTATTTACAAATTTATGCCTCCACTCCTCATAGCCCGGAAGCTGTTGTTCTATTATGTCTGGTATGTTCATCCGTGTGCCGCTCTTTTCATACCATGCACGTTGCAGTGCCGGTCCGCTGATATATGCTTCAACACATCCCCTTTTGCCGCACCAGCAGGATACACCGTTTGGATGTAATATACTGTGACCCCACTCACCGGCCATCCCCTTACTGCCAGATATTACACTACCTCCTATGGATATACCACCACCAACACCCGTACCCATTATCACGCCAAATACCATATTGTATTTGGCGCCTGCACCCAGGGTGGCTTCGGCCGACACAAAGCAGTCCGCATCATTACTCATGGATATGGTTGTATTCAGAGCATCCTCTAGGTCACGTTTCAGATATTTGCTCCGAATGTATCTCAGATTGCTACCAAGCATGCGTCCGGCCGGTCCTGCAACTCCGGGCGTTCCCACACCTATCGTATGCCCGCCTAGATCAATATCATGTATTATGTCCTGTATGGTGCTTAGTATCCGTACATATGAGTCAGGTGTCTGCACACGCCGTCGTTTTAAAATATTGTATTTATGATCAAGTACAACCCCCTCAATCTTGGTTCCCCCCAGATCAATTCCAATATGATACAAAAAAATTCAAAAATTTGATTATCCCATAGGACCGTCTTCGCCAGGCGCGCCCGATACAGCTATAACATCATCTATTCTTAATACCATGCAGGCAGTCTCCGTGGCGGACTTTATAGTCTGCTCCTTTACCACTACAGGCTCAACGATGCTCTGCTCCAACATGTTGGCTATGACGCTTTTCTTTGCGTCAATTCCTGTCCATTTTAATCCCTGAGCATGCTGTGCACGGAGATTGGCGATGGTATCGATGGGGTTCATTCCTGCGTTTTCAGCTATTGTTATCGGTATGGTCTCTAGAGCCTCGGCGTACTTTTTAACGGCCAGTTGTTCGCGTCCATCAAAGATATCTGCCCAGTCTCGCAGTCTTGAAGCTGTATATGCTTCTGGCGAGCCGCCTCCGGCTACGATGGCCGGTTTTTCAATAACGTCTTTGACTACCATGAGGGCGTCGTGTATTGATCTGTCTGCCTCATCCACTACTCTCTGTGTTCCGCCCCTTAGGAGCAGTGTTACTGATTGCGGATTACTACATCCTTCAATGAATACCCAGTTGTCAGCCTCTACCTTCTCTTGTTTTACCTGCTGCGCCGTTCCCAGATCTTCAGATGCCAGATCATCCACGTTTGATATAACGCGGCCACCTGTCGCCTTTGCAAGCTTTGTCATGTCACTCTCCTTTACTCTACGTACTGCCAGTATTCCGTTCTTTGCAAGATAGTGCTGCGCAATGTCATCTATGCCCTTTTGGCAGAGTAACACATTGGCTCCTGTCTGTACTAGTTTTTCAACCATGTCCTTTAGCATACGATTCTCTTCTTCCAGATACAACTGCATCTGGGCCGGGTCGGTTATACGTATCTCAGAGCTCATCTCGGTCTTTTCTATCTCCATGGCCGCATTGAGTAGTACTATCTTTGCATTGTTTATCTTGGTAGGCATGCCACTGTGTACTACCTCTTTGTCCAAGACTATGCCGCTTATAAGGCGAGAGTTTTGAATTGAACCACCCGCCTTCTTTTCGACCTTGACATTGTCCAAATCTACAACCTGTAGGTCGCCATCCTTGGTTGCTACCCGCACTACAGCCTCTACTATAATGGATGACAAGAGATCACTGTCATCCGATATTAGTTTTGACTGCATGCTTGTGGTTGCCACCTTCAAGAGACTTTCAGTGTCGTTGGGTTCTATCTTTTTGGCTATACTTGAGTATATGCTTAGGGCCTTATCGGCAGCGGATTGATAACCCTCGATTATAACTGAGGAGTGTACACCCTTCTTCAACAGCTCTTCAGCCTTTGAAAGTAGGGCTCCTGCAAATATCACCGAACTAGTGGTACCGTCTCCAACCTCATTGTCTAAAGCCTTTGATATCTCTACCATCATCTTGGCGGCAGGGTGTTGTATGTCTATCTCCTTGAGTATGGTGGCGCCATCATTAGTGATGGTAACATCCCCTAACGAGTCCACCAACATCTTGTCTAGACCTCTAGGACCTAGACTGGTACGTATTAACTCCGCCACTAGTTTTGCTGCAGCGATGTTGTTCTGTTGTGCGTCTTTTCCTTTCTGTTGCAGGGCGCTCTCTTTTAGTACGAGAACCGGTCCCTGCGGTGTTTGTTGTATTGATGCCATTTGATGATGAGATGCTTCTTCTCCCTCTTTTTAATATTCCGAGGTGGTGGCGCAGGTGATCATACAACATGGCCCAATTTCAAAAAGATATACCACAGGACAAAAGTTCGTGAACATTTTTCGATCTTTATTACTAAATAAAAACAGCTATAAAGATCAATATTTACTAATTATTAAATGTCAACAACAGAACTGAAAGATACAGGAGGGAAAAAGATACCAATGTTTTCAGGCATTTACAACTTACAACGCTCTTATAGCGGCGTGCATAAGTTTATGCAGTACTAAAATCGCCCATACACACTACTG
>VXON01000126.1 GCA_009840065.1 Cenarchaeum sp. SB0662_bin_33
CAGTAGTGTGTATGGGCGATTTTAGTACTGCATAAACTTATGCACGCCGCTATACTCTTGAATCTACAAAATTCGTCTAAATAAAAACATCCCACGAACCTCTATTCTGCCTACTATTTTTACCGGGAATTACTGATCATGTATCAATTTACTAATCCATACTTTATTATGCCTTGTTTTTGAAAGGAGATGTATGGGCAGTGTAGACAAAAATCCAGTCCCGTATTGTATAGTTGCTTTGATGGTAGTAATGATGGCTCTTTCATATGGTATACAGTCTGCTGATGCACAAGTCATCACGTATCGAATACATTCGGATATATTTACAGAACTACAGGACAGATACCCTGAGCATGCTGAGGACTACTGGTCAAGTGTCAAGAAGGCCATCCGTGATGGCATTAATGCATGGATCGAGGTCAACCCAGACCTCGTAGTTACTCCGAGTCACGATGAACGTCATAACCTTCTGATAGAGTGGATTGACTCTGAACGCGTTTGGGGTGTAGAGTACCATGACCGTTCTCTAGGGTATCGTATAGGGATAGACTTTGACTCACCGGAACCTGATGAATATGGTGCCAGTCTGTTGAACCCCGACATTATCAAGTATGTGGTGGCACATGAGATGGGCCATGTGCTTGGAATGGGGCACAGCTCTGATGAGAATCATCTGATGCATGGTGTGGAAAACCCAAAACCCAAGAATATCTTTGATAGCAAGGGTTATGTTGTACCACATTTGAGCATCACCGACTATAGGAATATTGGCGGTACTCAGCTGGATGTATCATTTCATCTACAGGGTTACAATGTCCATGATGTTGCAGTTGTGGACGTCAACGGTACCCAGTATTTAGTTGCGTCCACCGGTAATGAAGGGTTACACGTGCTTGACATGTCGAATCCGGACCAGCCTGGATTGATGGACATGGATGATAGTCCATCTACAGATGTATGGCCTCTGGAAGGACAGCCACATATAGTTCAGATGTACTCGGATGGCTTTAGGGTGTGGAGCTTGTCGGACCCGGCTAACATTATTTTGCTAGAAACCGTAAGTCACAACTCCATACTGGACGCCACCCTGATTTATGTGGATGACACACCACTACTGGTCATGGTCTCTAAAGGCCTCATACAACAATATGATTTGTCAGACCCTCATGATGCGCGAAAGTCAGGCGCACACCATGATAACTTCAACCTGTTGGGTGTAGAGGACATACATGGGGTGGTGCGTGACTCCGGCAGTACATACGTACTGGTGGATGCAACGTTTGATGGCATACAGCCATATCTGATACAGCCCGATAAGAATCCGGCCCGCGTATGGCACAGCTTTGACCAAGTAGAGTATTACGATCATATACAGAGAATCATCGAAATTGATGGTTCTACATATCGCATAACAAGCACGCACGACCAGATTGAACTGTACAGTGTAAAACCCAAGATTGAACCTTCTGATGAAGATCCTGAGACTGAGCTTATTGGACATCTATTGGGCTATACAGTTTTGGGGGTGGATATACTTGAAGTGGGTGATAGTGTTTATGCGGTTGTAGCTACTGGCCCAGATGGCATTCTAGGAATTCATGTTGGCGATAAGGGAGCCGGTAAGTGGACTGTAGGCTAGCCGTTACTAAACTAATATGACATACCCTCCCGAAAGTGCACAGACACCCTCTGGCCAATCTGCAAAATCATTCTACCATGTCAGTAGGGACCCTGTCCTTGCAGTACACTAGATGAACTGTATACTCTATATGCGACTACTGCAACACTACACGCTGCCATCACCAATAATATTGTACCGAATTCAGGTATGGCATGCGTGCCCAGTATGGTTACTATGCCACCCGGATGCTCAAATTGTATCATGCGTATAATTCCATCACTTGTTTCTTCATGATGCAGTATGCCATCCTGATAGTACACCACAAAGGGTTTGTCCATATCTCCATCTTTAGAATCTAGTATGCCCCGGGGTATCTGTATCATTATCTGTCCTTCTCCATGTATCTCCATTGTACTATTCTGCTTGTCTATGTACAGCTCAGAGACATTATCTGTCATTATACAGTATAGACCATCATTACCCGCATCCAGATACGTTCCATCGCAGTCTGTCTCTCCTACGCCTATGTGTATGGCATATGGCGTGGTATCGGTACCTGCCCGCGCGGTAATTGTGTATACTCCATCATGTCTCCAGTACGGACCTGATATGTACAAATCTACCGAGAACACACCGTCTCTGGTCTCTGTCTGGTCTACGGCGGCTATGTTTCCGGCTGGATTCAGTACTAGAATGGTGACCGGTGCCATGTGGGTTGTATGTCCCCACACGGTTATTGCGGTTTGCCGGTCATGGTAAAACCCATCTGTCCAGATCTCTATTCCCTCTGCCACACCCTCGGGAGTCTGGGCCGACGCGGGTATTATGGCAACCAACAGGATTAGGCAGTACTTTATCATTACTATGTGGAACTAATCGTTCATATTATATAAAGCGAGAATTTTGGGCTTCTACCATGTTATGTCCCCCAGTGGTCATTGGGAGGTCCAATAGAGGTAAAGTTTCAGAACCGCATATCGGCTAGGGACTTGGATGGACTGATCAACTTAGAGAAAACCCGACAAAGTGCAATACTACTATCCAAAGACAGACTGTCAGTAGGGCGCGAGTATGTGGCCATTCCGGTCTCGTTATTTTTGCTACTGGCATAACACTCAGACCTATTCAATTTTATGACATTTCCTTGGCATGCATAAATGATTTGTATTTTTGAGGGCAAGCGGCATACCGTATCACCTAGCTGTAGTAGGCCTACCGGGTATAATGGCATGTAGATGCATGGACACACTACTAAAACAGGCCACCTAAATGATCAAGGCAGGCACCGTAGACATTCTACCGGGAGTGACATCCACCGGCATAGTTTAATATATGTACTATACAAGCGTCGTATCATGGCCAAGGTCAAAAATATATTCAAGGATACTATAAATACTGATCACAAGGTAATCACCGAAGAGCTCTCCAAGATGATTCTGCAAGAGTATGGCGTAAGCGTGCCCAAGTATGCCTTGGTGACATCCAAGAAGGATGTATCATCTGCCGCCAAAAAGGTGGGCTTTCCGATGGTGATAAAGGTGGTATCCCCTGAGATACTGCACAAGACTGATGTGGGTGGTGTAAGGGTAGGCGTGAAAAAGACCTCCGAGGCCAAGGATGTATACAAGGACATGAAGAGTCGTCTCTCAAAGGGGGCATCATTAAAGGGTATACTGTTTGAGCAGATGGTGCCAAAAGGGGTTGAACTTATTGTGGGCATACAGAACGACCCCCAGTTTGGTCCTGTTATAATGGTGGGAATGGGTGGCATAATGACTGAAATAATGAAGGATGTATCGTTCCGTATGCTGCCCATAGATAAGACAGATGCCCTATCTATGCTAGAGGAGCTGCGGGGAGTGAACATGCTAAAGGGCTTTAGAGGCAGCGAGCCTGTAAATCTAGATGTAGTATGTGAGATGTTGGTAAAGATAGGGAGGCTGGCCATGGACAATGCCGACTATATAAACAGCATAGACTTTAACCCTGTAGTAGTGTACAAGGACTCTTACAAGGTTGTAGATGCCAAGATAATACTCAACGATACCAAACAGCACGACTCTGTATCCACTGCTGAGCCAAACAAGGATTACATGGAGCAGTTCTTTACGCCTAGGTCCATAGCTTTGGTGGGCGCCTCATCCAAAAAGGGAAAGATAGGAAACTCCATACTGGACAGCCTGGTGAACTATGACTACAAGGGCAAGGTATATCCCATAAATCCATCAAAGGACTCTATATTTGACATACCCTGTTACAAGTCCATATCAGATGTACCGGATACAATAGACATGGTGGTGGTCTCTGTTGATTTGTCGCAGACTCCCCCCATACTAGAGGAGTGTGCCCGCAAGGAGATACACAATGTGGTTGTCGTATCCGGTGGCGGCAAGGAGCTGGGTGGTGAGCGCGCCGAGTATGAAGCACAGGTAAAGGAACTATCGGCCAAGCACAACATCCGTATAATAGGACCAAACTGCATAGGCATGTTCAATGCCGCCAACCGGCTGGATTGCGCATTTCAGGGCCAGGAGAGGATGGTCCGTGCCCGACTGGGCAATGTTGCACTACTGTCGCAGAGCGGTACAATGGGTATAAGCTTTTTAGAGTCTGCCGACACCTTTGGCCTCTCTAAAATGATAAGTTATGGGAACCGCTCGGATGTTGATGAGGCCGACATGATATGGTATCTAGCACACGATCCCCAGACCAGCGTAATTGTATTATACGTAGAAGGTTTTGGGGATGGCCGCAAGTTCATAAATACTGCCCGGCGCGTGATGGCCGAGACAAAAAAGCCCATAGTGGTATGGAAGAGCGGACGCAGTGCCGCGGGCGCAAAGCAGGCAGCCTCCCATACCGGCTCGTTGGGTGGTACCAACAGCATAATAATGGGCGCCCTGCGCCAAGCTGGTATCATATCAGTTGACAGCTATCAGGAGATGCTTGCCGTATCCAAGGCCCTGTCTTGGCAGCCTCCAGCATCAGGAAACCGCGCTGCTCTGTGCAGTAATGGTGCCGGTCCCATGATTGGGGCCATAGACCAGTTTGAGCGGCTCTCGCTACAACTAGCTACGGTAACCGATGAGTCCCGTCAGAGAATGGTGGACAACTTTCCTCCCACGTATGTTATAGGCAGTGGCAATCCTGCCGATGTGACGGGCGGCGCGTCTGCCGAGGACTATCGGTTTGTCATAAAAGCATTCCTTGATGATGAGAATGTGGACATTGTAATGCCGTGGTTTGTCTTTCAGGATGACCCATTAGATGAAGTAATTGTAGACTATCTCAAAGAGTCCAACGGCACAAAACCCCTGCTTGTAGGCGGTAATGGCGGACCATACACACAAAAAGTCACAAGAATGATCGAGTCCCATAAAATACCTGTATACTCGGATTTGCGTGACTGGGCGGCGGCAGCCTCTGCACTATACAAGTGGGGCAAAAAACTACAAGAGGTGTCTAATACATAATGGCCCTTGTGTTACATGATGTGCAGGATGGCATATCCACAGTTACCATAAACCGCCCTGACAAACTAAACGCAATGAATATAGATGTCGCCAACGAACTAGTTGAGGTCTTTACTGGTATTAATCTGGATGATACTATAAAATGTGTAATACTGACGGGCAGCGGCGATAAGGCATTCTCTGCTGGCGCAGATATCTCATACATGTCAAAGATAACGCCCGATGAGTCGGTTATATATGCACAGTTGGGCCAGAAGGTCACAAACACAATAGAGCAGACCCGCCAGCCTGTTATTGCTGCCGTGAACGGCTTTGCCTTGGGAGGCGGCTGCGAGGTGGCCATGTCGTGTGATGTACGCATAGCCTCGGAGAGGGCGCGACTAGGCCAGCCCGAGGTCACAATCGGCATACCTCCTGGCTGGGGTGGTACGCAGCGGCTGATGCGCCTTGTGGGGATAGCGCATGCCAAGGACTTGGTGTATACGGGCCGGATGGTAAAGGCCGATGAGGCCTTCTTGATTGGCCTTGTGAACCGGGTCGTACCCCACGATGAATTGATGAATGAGGCAAGGTCCATGGCCGATATGATATGCAAAAACTCTGCCATGGGAGTTCAGATGTCCAAAGTTGCCATGAACAGGGGCCGCAACTCTGATTTGGATACCGGCCTGTCGATTGAACTACTGGTGTGGCGCAACTGCTTTACACATCCGGACCGCACCGATATGATGAATGCCTTTCTATCAAAGTCCAAGAAATAACAACATGCATTCGTGTCTGATGTATAACGACTAGTTTCTATAATGTACTGGAATTGAAAATATACTGTATGGTTGATTTGAGCCTACAAGTCGTATCGACTAATTCGGCAGCCTGTGGGTGACCGCATTGGAGTTTAATTATATCATTGTAGGGGATTCATACTATACACAGGAATGATATTGACCGGGGGTTACTGCGCTGATACACATTCTACTGTTAAAACCATGACTGAGAGAACCTTGGGAATTGGAGATGTGGCATCTCTTGTAGTTTATATGAAATACTTGTGCAAATTCTTTAATGGACGGAACAAACCCAAGAGACCCTAATTATCACTGCGATTAGCGGGATGTGGTGCTGGATGTGGGACATCTCCTTGTTGGAAAGATTAGGAAGGGAATCGTGCTTGTTATCGCATCAATCACGTTGTGGTTTCCCGCTTTTGCCCTACCTTACCCATTCGGCATGGTGTCGTTTGTAGTTGTCACAGTCCTATATGCCTATCAACTGTATGATATCTGGCGCATGTTCAAACAAGCATCAGGCAGTGAGTCTTAAGGACAAAAACTGGTTCGAGTTTGATCAAACCAATGCCCGTCTACTGAAATAAACACCAAGTTGTCGAGAATGCTTTGCTTTTTGAAGTTGATCGTGCGTAAAAACGATGATGCGTGCGCTAAATAAAAAGTCAGGGGTTTTTACTACCAGTAATGGGCATTTTAAACAATTCTTTGACATTAAATAGCAATCATTGGCTGTTTATGGTACTTCAAAAAACAAAACACTTTCGCAAAATTCCATAAATCAAAACTCATACAGGAATATCTATAGTCAC
>VXON01000135.1 GCA_009840065.1 Cenarchaeum sp. SB0662_bin_33
CAATGTAATTTCATCACATCTGGACGCACCCCATGCGCACATTTCCATCTACTGGAGATAGTAGCGACCATATATGCAACCTGTAATGTACGCGGCGTAAATCCATACCATTTCGTAAAGGATTATCTTGATGGTAATATAGATATGATTCCACTACCGCAGGAATCCATGGTTCCAGCTTGTGTCAACACATAATGTTTGTGTATCATCACTAGGAATGCTAAATGTGATGAGCACATGTATTGCGGACAGTATAATTTTTCTTCCATCTGCATCACGAATTTGGCTAGCTTCACACATTGCATATTCATAAATTTTGATCATATGCCCCAGTATCCACCAAACATCATGCGTACATAAAACACTCAGTTCTTCAGAGCATTTAGCCTTTCCATACCCAACTTCCCATTGCAGAGCTGTTACAAAAAATAATACTATAACGGAAACAAAGTTGTATACTTGATCAGGCCGGCATTGCATCCATGCGTAAAATACAATCTTTTGTCTGTAGAGACAGGCATGATCTGACCAAATACCTTGGCTACAGTGTAAACTTCCGCAATCTCACAGCTGGCGACTTTAAATCCATCACATTTTGAATACTTGGCCATACGGCAGTATGCCCCTAGTGAGTATTAGAAGAGTCATAACCGATATTATTAATACAAAAAATACACCAAACTCGGGCGCCACAGCAAAGTAAAACTCCACACTTTGATCAGTCCCCCGAATATTCTCTATTCTTACTGTGGCAGTCCCACCCTGCTCTTCAGAGAAAGTAAATTCTTGAAAATCGCCGCCAATCTGGGCCACACCGGATGTCTTGTATAACTCACTATTATCCTGTAATATTATAAAATCATAGGCAGAATTTCTAATTGTTTCGCCCGTGTAAGCATCCCGGATGGTAAAGATAAACTTGGTCTCCTGTTCAGGGAGTACGACCTCAGGCTCCCATGTCATGTCCACCTGAAAATCACCATTACGGGAGTAGGCGCTCAGTTGGCTGCGGATATCCTGTGTCTTTTCAAGCGTGAATGCCATTGTGTCAGGAGTTGCATCCGATGACCTATCCATCCGGGATTTTATTATGTTTATGTGATCCTGGAGTATTACAAAGTGTACGGTGCGTTCATCAATATTAGTAAAGTCATCCACGGTGACCGACGAGCGAAACAATGTCACATTATTTATCTTTCCAATATAGCCCCGGGTTGCAAACTCTTCGAAATCTTTGGGAAAATGAACCTCCTGATGTATTACCGGAATATGAGATATACGGGATGCGGACCAGTCAAAGGGCATCTCAAAGGTTATCCTACCCAAATCGGCATCATACTGCAAATTGGATATACGATCAAAGTATGATTTTGTGGTAAACTGTATGCTTTGGTTGTTTATTCCCATACCAGTGTGTATATCTTCATCAAGTACCAGCAAATCCAGAATATGTAGTGTGTCATCAGTTATGTCCACTCCATTTATTGATATGGGTCGTACATGTATTGTGTACAAGCCCCCGACATCAAAGAATGGGCCGCGAATCTCAACACCGTCGGCATCCGCCGATATAACACCATCCTGGCGCTGCGCATCTATGATGGTGTCACCCTGTCTGTAACCCATATGTAGCGCAGCCACACCACCGGGCGCAAAAAATGTGTCCTGGAATATATACTCACCTGTGTGTACTATACCCAGCCATAGCACGGCATCAGATATGTCATCGCCGGCGGCCTCGTCTATTGTGACGGTGAGTCGTCCTGAGTCATCACTAAATTCTGTCGGCATCTCTGCGGTGATATCATACGAGGTGCCATTGATATTCACAGTAAGAGAGTCAAAACCAAGCCCGTGGCCATATGCTAAAGGAACGACTCCTGCTGTGAGCAGTACCAACAATAGAATGCGCAGTTACTTTACCTCCAGTAGGTTCTCTACCTGCTGTATTAGTGTGTCTAGCGTCTTGGCCTCTAGTATTGGTTGCAGGTCCTGAGGGCCCGAAGAGCCTAGCGCCGCTAAGGCATACACATACTCTAATGTAGGCATGTCGGTTACCATGTCATACTGCTGTAGTAACAAATCCAATGACTGAAAGTCCACCCATTTTTCAGAGGTGTGTTGAATCATCTTCTTCCAAGATTCCACCATATGCTTCCATTGTGATTCAGATACATTCTGATCAATATCAGGTATTATGTCGACACTTGCCTGTATGTACATCTTGCCGGGGTTTGAAGACTTGTATGCATCAAAGAATCGCTGATGTCCCTCTAACGTGTCTGGGTCATAGTCAGATGGCAGAGCAACGGATGGCGGGATTATCTCTTGTATATGAAACCTGCTTCGGCCCACAGTATCTATATGTATATTCAGCCCGTCCAGATTTGTATCCCTACATCGAATTATCTTGGTGATTGTACCAATACTACATGGCGACTGCCAGCCTGCAACATTCCCCGGGCCTATAAGACATACGCCAAAGAGACCATCACCTAGCATGCAGTCTTCCACCATCTGCTTGTAGCGTGGTTCAAATATGTTCAATGATAATTCCTGCCGGGGGAACAAGACTACATTTAATGGAAATATGGGCAGTATGCGTCGGTTCATACAGGGCGTAATGTGGTGTCATAATATATGATTGATGGTTCCTCCTGTAAAGACGAAGGATTTTTTGGATTATCCAAATTTTGCCAAAAGTAGTAATGTGTCTATCTGCTTGGAAGGTGTTCTATATACAAAATACTCGAATCATACTCCCAACACCATCAACTATATTGCAAGGACAAATCTTTTGTTCGTGCGGGAGGAACCTGATTGATGGTAGGAGTTTGGCTTCGCGTTTTACGCTTCTGTCGGTAGTATAAGTTTTGACATTACTGTTTTGTGGTCTATGCCCTGCTCCACAGCAAAGGATATGGCTGCCAGGTTTCTGATCTCGTATGCGGTCAGCTTGGTTATGCCGATTATGGTGGCAAAGCTAAACATTCTTGTAAATGATTTGATGGAGGTTGTGTAAATCTCCCTCTCCAGTGCCCTCTCAAACTCAGCTACCGCATCCATCTCGTTCTCCGTTTGTGGTATTAGGTGTCTGTATTTGGAGTTGGATACTTCGTTGAGCGCATCACGCACATCTCCGGCCGCCATCATCTTGGAGAGTAGATCCCGGGGCGCAGATTGTGTGGGTGGAACCAACAAGTCCTCCATTGTAGACTCATCCAGACCCCAAAACTTTCCCCGAATAACACTCAATAAATTATACGAGTCTAGATCAGGGGATACTATCTTTATCACATGCCGATCTCGAGACTGTCGTAATGCCCGGCTCAGATTCTGGTATACTATCTTGTCAAAGTATGTATCAAACACTTGTATGTTCCCAACATCCGAATATGCGGCGGCAGCCCGGGAGACATCATCTCCAAACTTTGTCGAGCTTAGACTGGCTACGGCCTCCTCCAAATCCTTTGCCACTAGGGCTTTTATAACAACATCACGCTGCTTCACAAGCTCTTCGGCGCGTAGATTGATGTAGGACTCTATGTCCTCCTGAGCCTTGCCCAAAACCTTGCCCTTCAGTATGGCCTTGAGGTTCGTAACTATGAATCTCATATAGTACGCATCCAGTATGGGAGAGTTGCCTACCGTCTTTGTTATGCCATAATGTAATGATGCCAGGTGGCCGCGAATCACCGACTCTATGCCATGCGCCGTGTATGGTTTTGGTATGTCGGCCATAACCGGCTCATATTTTGTGTTTCTTAGACGGGTTATCAACTCATCTAAATTTCGAGACTCGGCCAGTGTTTGATAGTCATCTCTGATGAACAGCTTGCCCCTCTGGCTGTATGACTTTACCGATGCGTAGACATTTTTGCTATTACCCATATGTCGCTGAACGGCTGAGTCAATTTTAATGTTTTACGCAATTAACTAGGTCGTGCCTATTTTTTCAAGTGGAAATTACCTTTTATCTGTAGATGCCGCACTTAACAGACTAGGTACGCAATTCCAGCACACATCACTCCCTGTAAACAATGTTGTCAAGCAGCTTTCGTATATTCTTCCGTTGGGCATACTCTAATTTTGTAAAATTTTTCAACAAGTCATTACATATGAGAAGTGTCTCATCCTTTAGGCGGGATAATTTCTTGAGATCAAGGGGTAGAAGATCTATCTTTTGCTCACACCACGCCTCCACATACCGCTCCATCATGTAGCCAAAGAGGAGGGGAGTCCCTACCAGCAGGCTCATTGATTCTTTATTTACAACATCATCATCAGCCAGTATCTGCCTCACTAGTGATTCCCGCATGGTAACCTCACGGACAGAGAGCGCCACCATGATGCCCTTCTTTGTAAGTTCATAGTACGGGCTGCCCTGCTCCTGAACCGCCTTAGGGCCCCGTTTTGTGGGCAGTCGTCCACTCTCCCTAACCAGATCCAGCGGCTTCATGATATTATCTATGTCATTGAATATGCCCGGATAAACGGTCTGCCATCTAAGATTGTTAATCTGCGCCATATTCTTAGCTAGGCCGATGCGGGTCCTGTCCGCAGGGTCGGGACTCTCTGCTAGTATGCGTATTATACACCTCTGTCGCCACGCCCTCACTGTTACCTTGCCTTCCTGCGTCTTCAATCTCTCAAATATCGCCAAATCAAACTTATTCATGGTATCATCATATATTGAAATATACATTTCATTATAGTATATTATGATTAGAATGTATATTAACTTTTTTTTTATATTAAATATTTTACTTTATACTTAAATAACTTTAACACGCAAAAGTGATAATGAAATCTAAAAACCACAAGTATGCCTTATTACTTGTGGCCGCAGTGACCATTACGTCCACTGGCGCATTGTCGCAGGCATTCGCGCAACAGGTGAGTGATGGAATGGATGGATACGTACTAGGAACCAGTGGCATTTACACCGGTAATGACAACGAGTGTTGGTTTGACGACGGCGAGGGTAATATGTTGCCATGCAGAATAGATACAGGAGATACGGCTTGGATGTTAACTGCATCCTCATTGGTACTCTTTATGAGTCCGGGTGTAGCCTTCTTCTATGGTGGTCTTGCTAGATCCAAGAACGTTACCAACGTACTAGGTATGACCCTGATAGTGATGGGAATCATATCCGTACAATGGGTTCTGTTTGGCTACTCACTGGCATTTGGACCCGGCGATAATGCATTCATGGGAAGTCTTGATTATGCAGGACTAAACATGGTATCGCACTATGCACCGTTAGGAGGAGCAGGGCCATGTACTGATACTTGGTCAGCAGCATACCAGATGCAGATGTTCCATGAAGACGAGATATGTAGTCAGGATTGGCCTGGAACAATACCTCATGCACTCTTCATGGCATTCCAGGGTACCTTTGCAATTATCACCCCAGTACTAATAATTGGTGGCCTAATTGACAGAATCAAGTTCAGTGCGTTGATAGTATTCACTCTGTTATGGGCAACCTTCGTTTACGATCCCATTGCCCACTGGGTATGGGGCGGCGGCATTATAGCCCAACTTGACTTCAACCCAGACTTGTCACCATCAGGAGCGCTTGACTTTGCCGGAGGTACTGTTGTACACATATCATCAGGATTCTCGGCCTTGGCTGGAGCCCTATTGTTGGGCCGCAGACTGGGATACGGCAAGATTCCCATGGAACCACATAACATACCAATGGTTGTACTTGGTGCATCCATACTATGGTTCGGTTGGTTCGGCTTCAACGCTGGAAGTGAGGTAATGGTAGACGGTATAACTGTAAGCGCATGGGTAGTTACCAATATCGCGACAGGTATGGCCGTTGTGTCATGGGTGCTCATGTCTTGGGCCCATACCGGCAAACCTAGTATTGTAGGTGCAGCGACCGGAGCAGTGGCAGGATTAGTTACCATCACACCAGCTTCTGGTTGGGTGGGACCAATGGCGGCTATCATAATGGGCATCGCAGCAGGCACAGTATGTTATGCTGCAGTTGCGTTCAAGAACGCCCGTAAGTGGGATGACGCATTAGATGTCTGGGGTGTGCACGGAATAGGAGGCCTTACCGGTGCCATATTAACTGGTACGCTGGCTAGTCCGCACATCTGGGATACTGGTGACGGAATCGGTGCATGGACAGGTACTCCCGAAGGTATGGAGACGCAGGCACTAAGCATTACCGGCGCCGCCATATCAATTGGTTATGCCTTCGGTCTAACAATCATCATTCTAAAGGTGATGGATGCTGTTTGGCCTGGTGGTATTAGAGTAACACCAAAAGAAGAAGAGATTGGTCTAGATCTGGCGCAACACGGTGAACGAGCATACGTTAACGAATAAAACTTCCCATTAATCATATTTTATTTGATAAATTAAGCCATAGTTGCCCGTATTAGGGGCGAGGTTCCTACAGATACACCTTTGGTGGAATTATAGATGTGGTGCATGGCCAGGTCATATATATTTCTCCAAGATTGTAGTTTACACATGGATGTCATGCTAACCTGACCAAGTATAGTATTACTGCTTAAAATCGCTACAATAACCGCCCAGTAAACTATTGCAACCAGCACTACAGAGTCCAGCAGAACTATCATGGGG
>VXON01000063.1 GCA_009840065.1 Cenarchaeum sp. SB0662_bin_33
TTTCATACCCGTCCACCACTATAGTGCAGGCAATGTACACCTTTGAAGGAGATTAGGGGGGGGGGGTTGACCTCTTACAGAGGAAGGATGCCATCAACCGTTCCAAACCCAGCAGAAGAAAGGCGGCCACGCTGTTCAACCCAAATAAATATACTCTAAGCGATATAATAGAAGGAATATTCGGAGCCGAAGAGACCCGAGGACACCAGCTGTACTGTAGGTTCACCCGTGACGACAACAGAAAGCGGTTTGCCAAGGGGAGGGCCATATCTTGGAACATCAGGGTACTCAACCGGTTCTGGTGGGCCAACCGTCTAGGCATATCGATACCCTCGTATGGGGCCCCGCCGGAGGCGGTGTACGCCATAGCACTACCCATCAGCGATGGGATAGCCTGCCAGTGGGACTTGTGCACAAGTCCCTGTTAAAAACTTGGCAGGACTGGTCCTGATGAATGGTGGAGAATTACGCACCAACCCCATACCGAACTTCCCATTGCAGAGATGCTACGATATTGTGCCATAAATTTAGTGACACATCTTAATTCAGATAACTATCCATCTCTGTAATACTGCTCATGACATTGTCAAACTGCCCATCATGGGATAGAAACTCCTCTAGTTTTTCAGAATCTGCCGAATACACACCATCATTGCAGTGTAAAAAGCCACACTGTACTACATACTCAAGGCGCTCTACCAAAACATCAGCATCCATGCTTGCCACATCTGCCAAGCGTTCAATCTTTTGTGGCCCTGACTCTAACTCCGCTAAAGCCAGGGCTATATGCTCATCAAATAACACATCACGTATCCTTTCTACATCATAGGCCATACTGTGCCTTGGGCGAGCGCCCCATATAGTCTCTTACAAGAATGTCGGCCATACTGCCATCGGATGCATGAAACATTGTGCCATGAGTCTCTTTGGCAAATTTTTGGCCATATTCAACAAGCTCGGGCTCATCGGTTATTACCACAGTATCGATATCTATGTCATCCCTTCGACACACCGCTGCCTCTTTAATGGTCTGCGCATGTATGCGACTGTCTACCTTTTTGTATCTGTAGCACAGGTATACCTGCCTGTTGTTATCAGTGTCCAGCCGGATGTTTTTTTCTGTATTTATGCGGTTAAGAATGTCGGGTTCGGGCGAATAAAAGTTAGAGTACGGCTTCTCAGATAAAATGACATCCTTCTGGTATGCACTATCAACATAGCATGCGCTGGGCTGGCCATCTGTAATTAATACTATTTTTTTATTATCATATGTATTATTACGCAATATAGTCCTGGACAACCGTAGTGCTGCTTGATAGTTGGTGTAATGTAGAAATTCATCTGCATCAAATGCGCGCAAGTATGGTATGTCGTATGGCAGTATGCGTGCTGCCATGGATGCAAATCCTACGATGTATACGGAGTCGGTGGGGAAAAATCTTCTGTTGGCCCCATACAGTCCCCAGAGCGCCCTCTTGGCCGACTCCATCCTGCTGGTACCATCCTTCATCTTTGTCTTCATTGTTGAGCTCAAGTCAATACAGTATACAATGGCGGCCCTCGTATCCGAGTATGTCTCATATACTGCCATGTCTGATGTTGTAATGTTCAGCGGGAATCTGCTGGTTTTATTATTTAATATGGAATTTAGCAATGTGTCATGTACGCTTAGGTTTTTTGGATCATCCCCATACTCATATTTGCGGGTCGTATCCATGGTAATCTCTCCATCCCCGCGCAGGTTTGTGGAATGCTCCCCGGTACCTAGCGACCTTGCATTCTGCATTATTTTCCGTAGTATCATTCTACCAATGGCATCAAATCCTTTTTTGGTGAGCCATTTTTTTTCATTCCTGATATATCCCATGTCGTATAGTCTCTTTATGGTCGCTTTTCCATCACCGGTTATCTCACCGGCCTTGGCGTTATCATCTATAGCAAATGTCCCTTGCATATCTTTTATGCTGTTTTTGTCCTTTAGCGCCTGCATGGATAATTTTTCCAGTAGTTTTTCATTATAATTCTGGGCTGTATTATATTCGTCATTCTGCTGCGTCGTTATCTGTGCATTGGCAGATGTATACACATTATGCGAGAACATACTTTGAATCACGCCGTTCCAGTATCTTGGGGGTCTGTCGGCATAGCCATTCCAATAATACCTCTACAATCACTGGTGTAATTGCCTCTTTTATTATACTATCATTATTTTGTGATTTATTTCCATTAAGATAATGAAAATTCCCACTATTTATTAGTCCAGATATCACACCAGACATGGTGGGAAGACTCTGTAGTTGTTCCGCATATGACATTGTATTTGATGTGTGAAACTCAATCCCCTCAAACTCTGATTTTATTTTGTCCATATCAGACTGCTCTATTGTAATATTATTGTCATAATTTTTTATTGTTTGATCAATTATATCTCGTAATGTGTCATAACGATTCTGCGGAGTGTCATCGATCTCGGAGAGCTCAAAGCGGGCCACCTGATACAAGCAGTGCAGGTCTGATATTCGGGGGCAGGGTATTGCATCGGGCCTAGCACGATATGCCTCGGCAATTAGCAACTCCAAACCGTGTATGCCCATGCGGACACTGACACCCTTCTCCTGGTTTACCAGCGGACTATCCCGGACATTGCGTATGATACCAGCCAATATACACAGCATAACATCAGATATTATCACGTAATTTCGTACTGTGGCCTCCTGTAGTATTATGCGCATTTCATCTTGTACTGTGGAGGGATATCTTGTACGTATGTGACTCTTTAACCTATCATATAATGGCTCTATAATGCGTCCAGAGTGTGTATAGTCCACAGGATTGGCCGTGGCAAATAATACCGTGCGGGGTCTGAACACCACCGGATATGAACCTGCAGTAAACAGTCCATCCTGTAGTATGGACAGCAGGGCAACCTGCTTGCGGGCATCTAGTACGGGCAGCTCATCTATACAGAATATGCCATGCTTGGCCTGCATCAGATAGCCGGGAGAATATGTAGATATGTCATACATCTCCACACCCTTCTTTGCTACCTTGGCCACATCGATATATCCCACCAGATCCTTTACTGTAACATCAGGTGTGGCCACTATGAATTTTGATCTCTCAAAGCCAGACACCCATCTTATTTTGGCATCATTACCATTATTTCGTATGTACTCGGTACTTTCAGGACTGATGTAAAACTCTGAATGCGCCGGCATGGCGCCATCCTGTAGTAGTGTATCAAGATGTGTCCGGGGTAGGTCGTACGGGGTATCATTTGTGATGCTTCCATGTATAATGGGCATTGGGGATAAAAGTGTGGAGGATATCACCTGTGCCAGACGGGTCTTTGCTTGGCCTATCTGTCCCACCAGCAGAATATCGTGGCCGGCCAATATGGCCCTGTCCAACGCGGGTATCACATCTGAATCCAACCCTATTATGCCGGGATACCTATCATCATCACCCAGCCGCATTATGAGATTCTCCCGCAGTTGCGTCGCCGCACTTGAAAATACGTACTCGGACTCTAGCAACTCGCCTATGGTATGTATATCAACATAATCATCAGGCATACCATAATGCATATCACTTGCACATTGCAGCTGATTTTTAATGTTTCATTACGAGGCTTGGTCTATTGTATAAAAATTAGTTACGTATAACACAAGACAACGTACGTAGATAAATCCTAAGTGGAATAAAATGGATACTTTGTCAGGGCAGCATGGTATCCATACATAAAAAACACTCTTTCGTTTGGAGAAATAATGTGACCTGACCAAACACCATAGGGGTATTACGGGAGGGATAGTCTAGTACAAAAATTTATCAAAATATACAGGATACCACAACGCAAGGATATTCTTCACTACATATAGTTAACTAAAAAACTCCACTCGGGTAGTTCTTGACGTAGTATAAAACAAAAAGTTGAGGTTCAAGACCTATCTGTATGGTGGCAGAACCAAACGACTGGAAAAACTAATTTTAATATACTGTATACCACTATATTCAAAAACATTATATATTGTACTAGGTAACAGTTTATAAAAAAACAACTTCATATGATGCCACTCCGAACAGACTGTGCTGATGTCTACATTATACCCTATAGTTTCATATGAGTATAATTGGTCAATAAATTATGGAAAACATTTCATAAGGGTCATTGCATCGCCTAAACATGTCCATTGTAGATTCTAATTCTGGCCTAATTCCAGTAAGGATGCTAACCCAATATAGCTACTGCCCTCGACTGGCTTATATGGAGTGGGTACAGGGTGAGTTTGCATATTCTGCAGATGTGGTTGAAGGTACGCAGAAGCACAAAAATGTTGACACGCCTGCCAAAAAAAGTACAGACACAAGTCAGGATACCATCCATGCAAAGTCAGTACTTGTATCGGATGAAAAACTTGGTATAATAGCCAAAATAGATGTCATGGATATAAGTGAAAATGTAGCCATACCGATAGAATACAAACGTGGTCGAACTCCGGAAAATTCTACAAATGCTTGGGAAGATCATATGATACAGCTCTGTGCACAAGGTCTTCTGCTACGCAAATCTAACTATGCGTGCACAGAAGGTGTAATATATTACGTAACATCAAAACAACGCATTACAATAAAATTTGATGATATTCTAGTTGCTAAAACACTACAGACAATATATGATATTAAAGAGATGCTGAGGCAACAAAAGATTCCCCCACCTTTGGTAAATTCGCCCAAGTGCCCGCGCTGTTCTTTGGTAGGGATATGCCTGCCAGATGAAACCAGTTTATTAATGCCGGGCGCAACGACTGTACGCAAAGACCAGGTACGTCGTTTGTATCCAATCCGAAATGATGCGGTTCCTGTATATATCCAGGAGCAAGGAGCCTATGTGTCTCTATCTGGTGATAATATTATAGTAAAAAGGCAGAGTGGCGATAAACAAAAGATTCGGCTGATTGATGTGTCTGCGCTAGTGTTATTTGGCAATGTACAGGCAAGCACTCAGGCGATACGGACTTTGTGTAATCGAAGCATACCAATATGCTACCTTAGTTATGATGGATGGTTTTACGGCATGACTAATGGTTCAACTAGTCGAAATGTGGACCTGCGCATACACCAGCACAAGACATATGAGAGCAAGTCTCTTCTTTTGAGCATAGCCCGTGAAATTGTATCGGGTAAAATTAAAAATTGTATGACACTGCTTAGGCGTAATGGTAGACCACAGCCAAAGTCTGTTTTGGATCAAATGTCTCTACTTGCACGTAAATCAAAAATAACAAAAAATTACAATACGCTGCTGGGTGTAGAGGGAATGGCTGCGCATCACTACTTTGGAGCGTTTCAAACAATGTTACGAGGCGATATCAACACCTTTTATTTTAATGAACGGAACCGCCGGCCTCCCAAAGACCCCGTAAATACAATACTGTCTTTCTTGTATGCCTTACTAGTGCGTGAAATGACAACTACTGTGTCAATGGTGGGATTCGATGTATATTTGGGGTTCCTACATACCCCACATCACGGCAGACCGTCATTGGCTCTGGATTTAATTGAAGAGTTTAGACCCCTAGTGGCAGATTCGGTGTGCATTTCAATAATTAACAACAATGTAGTATCCAAGTCGGATTTTGTGATTACGCCATTTGGTGTAAATCTAAACGCGGATGGGCGGCGCAAGGTTATTGAAGCATTTGAGAATAGACTAAATTCAACAATTTATCATAAATTACTTGGGTATTCTGCAAGTTACAGACGAATAATGGAGACACAAGCCAGGCTTCTAGCGCGGCATATCTCTGGCGAGATACCGGCATATCCGCCCTTTAGGACGCGTTAAAATGAGGAATAGATACATCGTCTGCTATGATGTGGCAGATCCAAAGAGACTACACAAAACATATAAAAAAATGAATGGGTATGGTGACCCGGTACAATATTCTGTATTTCAGTGTGAGTTAAGTGACATGGAATTATTATACATGCAGGACGATTTAAATGGAATTTTAAATTTACAAGAGGATCGTGTATTAATTGTGAATACGGGCCCATCGGGGAATGACATTAGCAAACATATATCTACAATTGGAGCTCCACTGAAGTCAAGGGGTGATTCTGCAATAATAATCTAGAGTAGACGAGAGGTCATGTGGACATACTGGTAAGGCTAACCACTCGCAATTTAATTATATAATGTATCGGAATTGCGTTTTATTGTTTAGCGTCACGATAAAAAATATACTGGAAACATACAATCTGTATAAAGTCGCATCGTAACATACTATATTGTGAATTTGTGCCGCTATTTCCGAGGCTTTTTTGCCTCGGCCCCATTGAAGCGAGGATATATCATATGAGAATAGATATGGTGCTGCGATTTCCGAGGCTTTTTTGCCTCGGCCCCATTGAAGCATAGTATGCAATTTCAGCT
>VXON01000137.1 GCA_009840065.1 Cenarchaeum sp. SB0662_bin_33
GCATCACTACACTACTTGATCAAGGCAGACGATATAGATGAATCTGTTGCATTGGATATGGTATATAGGAAGGTTCCAAACACTACACGTGAACAATGCAAGAGCGTGTTGAAGGAATTGAAGGAGCTGAAGTTGGTGTGAGTGGCGTACGTACCATCAAGATGCCCAAGTCTGAGATCGGACAAAGTATGGCCCGAAAGTACACAGACAAGGCCATCTACTTTACATTGAGGGATGCTGGTCGCGCCGGTACGGACTTTCGCTTAGTCGGCAAAAACGTCTTCAGGCCGGGAACTGAGCGACCAAAACCTGATGAGTTCTTGCCCGATAACGATGTGGTGATGGAAATATTCCACGATCTGAAGCAAAGACTGCCACCATGAGTGATTGGACATGGCTAGCTGGGTATAGCATCCACGGGGTGGTGACAGGCCTAGTTCTAATGTCCGTCTACTTTGTGCAGAGTCATCTCAGGATGAGGGAAGAAAGGGTACGGTATGCAGGCATGCTGTTAGTAGAATTAAGAAGAATATATGTCGCCACAAACCCGTTCACGACACATGGTTCTAAATAGTATTGGAGAGGACCACTACCAAAGAACGTGTACGATGGCCTGGTGAGTTCTACCGAGTTGTCCAAATTTGACAGCACCTTACAGATGCGCCTACATGACTTTTACAGAGATGTGGCATTGGGTAAACTGGGTGATTTGGGCGATGTAGTTTACCTGATGTACCATGATGTACGTAATTTTCAACGCCGTAATGAATGGAGGCGGCTCAGTAGGGTGAAGATGGAGCTGGCCCTTATACTAGATCCGCGCAGGGGCGTCTATGCACCAGACGAATACAAGATGCCTGGGACATGGTGGTTGTGGTTTCTTATTGTTCCGGTTATGGGGGTAATGATGTTATGGCTTATGTTTGGGTTTGTGAGTGAGGCGCACCGGACAGTTACTACATCATTTGTTATTGTGTACACTACATTATGGTGGCTGCTATTCTTGATGTTTGGGATTATGGTGAACGTTATGTGGAAACGTATAAAGAAGCGAGATGCAAATCTGGCCAGACAGCTACGCGCAGTGTTCTTATACGCCACAACATCATCATTAGTAGTAGTCTGGGTCATACTGTTTGCTGGGAACATATAGTCGCCAGAACATAACCAATCCCGTTTATTAACAATATTGAAGTAGTGCTAATACTATTTAGTAAGATAGTCGGTGTAGAGTTCCTACAGGCCGACTCTGATTGTAATCCTTAAGTCATAAAGTGTGTAAGGCAGTGTATGAGTAAATCCTCAGGTGACACCTCAGCTGCGCGAGGGATTGGCCAGGCTGATGGTAGAGAACCGGGAACTACTCGGACCGCTGTGGGGACCCAAGTCCATACGGTTCAGAGGGAGCCACAGGGCAGATGCACTGCGCACTTGCCGGCCAACCGCCACACCGGTGTCGTGCCAACCATCCGCAGCCGGATGTCCCTCGTGTTTGTCCATTGCGGTGCCTAGACCAGTCCGTTCTAAACATAATTATACGATCCTAACCCTATTTAGGCACGACCCGCGTCTTGGGGAGTGTCGCCTCGGCGCGGCGCTCCTATCCTATGTCCGAGTCGTAGTAGCCGGCGCCAAACACATACCCCACGTACATGGTCAGCCAAGAGCGCTTGTGCTCCTGCCTGCCCGTCTCAGGGTTTGTCGTGGCATACTCTGACCACGCCCCCAGGCACCCTCCAAATCGGCCAGTATCTCGGTGGCCGCCCTCTCGGCGACGATCAGGTTCAGCGAGTCGTCGGCCGCCAGCCCCGAGCCCCTACCATGCGCGACTACTATAGTCTCCGGCTCGATGACAAAGTGGTAGAGGTGACTACCGGGAACCGAAACGTCCAGTCGGTTGATGTCTCCGCTGTCCGCATAGGCAAAGGCGTACTGGACCGCGATCGCCTGCACCCGTGAGTCGTACAGGATTGTAATTGATAGCAGATCGCAATCTGATTCCGGGGCAGATATACTAGACATATTACGGTCGATACCCGCAAGCGCTGAACTATTCGTTACATTGACAGGTACGGACGGCCGGACGACAACCATATCAGACCCACGCTCTACACGTGTCACACAACGTTAATCATCTTTCTTTTTTATTTGATTCGAGGGATGTTTCTTGCACCATCCGTCTAGATTCTGTTGAGCCGGACATCTATGTTTTTGCGCACCAGAATACGACGCATTGACAGCATATGAAACGAGTATGAGTGGAACCTAAACGGAACTGGGAAGAAATGCTGACCTGACCTATATTTCCACTCCAACCACCATTCCACTCCGGGCGCTATAACTGAACATGCGCTGTTTACTGAACAGTTCAGTGTGGTTGTGTAACCCATTAACGGCGCCATACACATAATCTATCATGAAGGAAGAGTTACAGGCAGAACTCCGCGCCAAACATGACCAACTTCGTCAGGCCGAGGCCGAGTTGGCTGTATTACGGGACGAGGCCGTCAAGTCGATTGGTGCCGTTGAGGCGCAGGTACGTAAAGTCGAAGCAATGTACGCAGAAATAAGTGACATTGAAGACGAAATCGTACGTTCTTCGTGACAGGTATGGGAATCGTGGTTTTACGAATCAGTTACACTGAACGCATGTTTTGTTTGATCTCGTCTATCGCGTGGAACACCTCATCTATGTCTGCGCCCACCTTGTCAATCCTAGCCTTTATCCGGTCATAATCAGCCTGATTCATTGGTATGATTAGGGGTTTATGTTATTTAAATTGTGTATGATCGTGAGTTGAGTCCATACAGGACAAAATACAAAACATTAGAGAAGATATTGATTCTCTAACGGGAACGTAATAGCGCCCTAGTGTTAGCGATGTCGCGACGTAGGTTGGCTATATCCTCACCAACATCATCAATCTTGGCCTGTATTCTATCATAGTCTTCTTGCGTTGCCATAATGTACAGTACACCCACCCGTTATTTAAATTTGGTAGGTTTGGGGAACTCCCATGTGTTAAGGATGGTTAACCAATCATGGTAAGCCCGTTCTGCTTGGCAACCTGGTGTATGTTGTGTACCATCCCCTCCATCTCATTCTCATGCGATACGATGATGCACTGACTCACCTTTAGTTCATGCAGCACGTCCTTGAACGCGTACATCTGCTGGCGCGAGAACCCCTCGGTAGGCTCATCCAGTATCGATATGTCCATGCCCTCCACACTCCTGATGTACAAAGACATGTGTTTATGGTCCGAGTCAGCATTTTTCCTAGATCAGCATTTCTGCCCAGTTCCGTCTTATCTATGGTGGACTACCTCTAACATAAAACGTAGGTATCTTACCACACCTGACTTTGGTCAACCCGAACAGCCTATAACTTGGAGGGGTGTAGGTGCCAGGTATCTCAAGACCATTCCGGTTATTGTATAGTGAATAAACGCCCTACGTGCGCTTGCTCCACTGCACTACTCGAATAATTATCTTTTATAGTCTGCCAACCCATACAGAGGTATGGTTGAATTTGACGCGATAGAGACTTTCACCAAAGATGCGCATGATTGTGATAGTATAGAAAAAGCATTGGATGCCGTCGCGGAAGCCGGGAAATACGGTATAGACTACGGTAGTGACTTAAAAAAAAGCACGAGATATTTTGGAGCAGCGTAAATTCGATCTGGGTTGTGATGATTGAATTGAACAGACGCGGCGCGGTATCTATCAAAGCACTACAAGATGCAATACCATTCGGTGATGATCTATTATTCTTATCAATATTTGGTAGTCAAGTAAGGGGTAATACGAAACCGGACAGTGACTTGGATGTTTTGTACGTTGTACGTTCTTCAAAGGTGATATGTCCTAAAACAATACGGGACGTAATAGAGGTATCCGGTGGGGTTGACAAATCTTCGATAATACCACACGGCGTCAACACAATATCTAGAACCGCCAACCTGTACGGCTCTGTTGAATATCATGTATTGCGCGAAGAGGGCGCCAGAACTTTATTCAGGTCACCTAACTTCCATGTTGATATCACACCATACATTGACTATGAGTTTAGTGCCGTACAGTGGCTACAAAAAGCGAGGGGAAACATATTTGGCGACTGGGCGAGTACGCGTGGTGAGGCGTGTCTCTGCTTGTATATTGGCGTAGGTTACGCGTTACGTTCACTTCTTATGAGATGTAGGATAGACTTTTCGTTCACGCGTGATATACGTGTATTATGCGATATGCTTCCATCTAATATGAGACCACCACTTGATGTGCAACTGGCCGGTGACATTCTGTCTGCGTATGACAAAGACCGTACATGGGAGGGATGGCACAACATCAACATTTCTGAGACAAGAAGTATGGCTGAACGCGCTTGCGGGTTTGCGGATAAAATTTTACAGTCTAGTGTATTGCAGCCCGTCTAGTGGTTCGCCGCCAATATCTGCTGTACAATAGGCTGTTGTATCCAAACTTAGTCACCAGCACCACCATGCCCCAGACACCTGGATGCGCCAGTTCTAACCTATAACCTCCCTTTAACGTCAGTGGTATGTGTCATACGCATGCAGGCAGGCTACTACCGTTGGTATTATGCACAGATTGGGTATGGTGCTAACAAGTATGTGCCGGGCACAACATGTGGTGACAGACGACCACCACCATTTTGGATGGTGCTGAATATGCAGCACGGCCTATGCTGGTGCGGCAAGCCCCGCGAGGAGTTCGAGCCGCGATACCGCAAGTACTGCTGCGGCAAACACGCCTACATGTATGACTGTATCTCGCCCTACTGGAGTTGGTACCGTAGTGATCTAACACATAATGCGTCATGTGTGATATGTGGCGCGAAGGAATATTTGGAGGTGGATCATATCGAGGCGCTCAAACTTGGTGGGTCCATGTGGGATGCGGATAACCACCGTGTGTTGTGCAAAGACTGCCATATAGTAAAAACAAGGTGTGATATGCGCAAGATTGCGCAACAGAAGAGGGATGCGGGGCTCCGCGCAATATACACGAAAACATTACTAGATTATGTTTGATTACGTGTAGCACCCATATTTGTCCAAGAGTCGTATCTGCATAAAAACCCGTAAATGTACTCCTACTGACCAAATTCTGCATTTTTTTCAGTTAGTAGCAGGGAGCGGATTCGAACCACCGGTCTGCGGGTTATGGGCCCGCCGGAATGCTGCTTCCCTACCCTGCTGGGTTGGTATAGCATCGGCGCCGTAAAAGGAATAAAATGAAAAAGAGGGAAAATTTATGCGAGTTTTGCAGCATCAGCCAATATTAGTTGTATTGCCTTCATGGTTCTGGGAAATCAACGGGACATGATATGTAATGGGAAATTAGGGACATAAAAAAAATGAGGGATTAAGATGTTGACTCTGCGGCGGCTCGAATGAGGGTTAGGTACTTGTTGTTACCTTCTATAGTGATACCTGCGGCCTCGGTTGGTGTGATTTTATCTGGGAGTCCTTCATGTGGTTTGACAAAGTTATGATAGAGTCGTAATCCAGTAATAATACCAGAGTCCTCACGCTTGAGACCTCTGGTTACTTTTTCACGGTGCCGTAATGTGGCGCCATTAAACTACTCCATCTGGTTGTTATGATGTATGCCGTCAAAGGCAACATCATGAATGTGTTCTGTATCCTTGTGCAAAAAATTCTTGGCTTTGTATTGTTGCTTCCATGCATTGTGGAAGTTGGCGGCCTTGTCGCTGATTAATGTGGTTGGGACTTTACCGGCCACTTGTTTGGCCTCTTTGAACATGGGTTCAACATCATCATTGCCTTTGTGGGTGGCTACCATTTTGGCTATCTAAAAACGGGTATCGCTGTCCAGCATGGCAAATAGATATTTGCGGTTACCTTTGATTTTCAGATATAGTTCGTCAGTGCGCCAAGCCTCTCCGACCTGTGGTTTAATGGTGTCAGCGAACCGTTCCATTATCTCAGCATACGCTTTACCCCAATTCTGAACGGTCTTGCAGGAGATCTTGAAGCCTGTCATCTCAAGACTCTTGGCAACTTTACGGCTAGATAAACCACTAAACAGTAAATCCACAGCCTGTGTAATCTGTTCGGGCGCTACATGTTTTTTCTCAAAGCCTAGGTTGTGCGTGAACCTCTTGTTGCAGTCCTTACATTTGTAGCCTTGGACCGGTCCTCGTTTAAGTCTACGTATGCCTTGTTTGACAACGTTAGGAGATTTACACCGTTTGCATTTGGTGAGATCCACTTGTTTGATAATGGTTTTGGGTACTTCCTCTTGTACTGCCTCACGCATTTGGAGTGGACCCCTCGTTTTGATACCACTTTTTGCATCAAGTTCCGAATGATTC
>VXON01000044.1 GCA_009840065.1 Cenarchaeum sp. SB0662_bin_33
GGGGGGAAGGGGGGCGACGCCCCCGCCCGCGCCATCCACCGGAGCGCGGGTCTGCCGGGGATCGAAGGGGCAACGTCCCTCGCCAGCCCCTCGGTTATACCGGGGGTATGCTGGCTCTCCGGCCTTAGCCGCGCCAAAAGACCCCGTGCGGGCCTCGTCCGGGACCCGGCGAACTGAGCCGCCGACGTGGTGGCGGAACACCTCTGCGAGCACTCCGGGGAACCCGTTCAAGCGGCCCCCTCGCAAGCGCGGCTGGCCGTCATACGAAGGCCGGTGCAGGAAACGACCACGCAAGCGTCCATATCGCTGGACACGGGCACCCGGTTCCGCCTTTGGGTGGATCAACCTGACTACGTGCGACCCCTCCGTGCTTCGTTCCGATACTTGGTCGTGTCGCCCTTCACCCTTCGGTGACCCAAAGGGCGAAATTGTACGAGTCTCGTCCGCCATGGGTTTCAATCCAGCCATCGGGGACGGAGGCTGGCGACGACGATCCGGGCCGGTCTCAGGGGGCCTTGGGGACGGGACGGTCCTCGAAGGCCGGATCGGAGGCTTCGTCGAGAAGGCCGTCGGGAAAGGTGAGGCCGTGTCCCCGAGGAACACGTTCACCGGCCTGTCGAACAACTGCCTCTGCGTCTCCATGAGAGGAACGCTGAACAGCCGCCCGCCAACGAGTCAACCCGCCACGAAACGCCTATTGTTCAATAGCGTTCGAGGATGTTCAATAACGTCAAGAAGTCGGAGGAGGCCGTCGCCAGCGGGCCGGAAAAACACCCCCGTTGCGCCGTCGGCGGGCTGTCGTTTTCGCCGAAGGGCCGGGCTCGTCAGACCGTCGCTTCGTAGGCCAGCCGGAAAGCGGTGTCCGTCAGCCAGCGCCTGAAGTCCGGATCATCGGCGAACAGCTTGAATAGCTGGGTGTTATCCCGAACCATGGGAGTAGGATCGGGCTGTTCGAAGCCTTCGGAGGCGCGGGAACCGACCGATTCTTCTGCGCTCCCGTTGGCCGAACCTCTATTTTGGAAGTTCTCGCAGCCGCCTCAGACCCGACCACCGGATGCTCCATGGACTTCGAGTTGATCGCCATCGCCTTGGGGGACGTTGCCTGGATCGCCTTGGCCTTCGTCCTGGGCCTGCTGTCCAGAGCCGCCGGGCTGCCGCCCATGGTCGGGTTCCTGGCCACCGGGTTTGCGCTCAACCTGTTTGGAGTCGCAAGCGGGGAAGTGCTGCGGAAGTTGTCGGATCTCGGCATCACCCTGCTGCTGTTCACGGTCGGCCTCAAGCTCAACCTTCGGACCCTCGCGCGCCCGCAGGTGTGGGCCGTCGCGGGGCTGCACATGTCGATTGCCATCGTGGCTTTTGCCGCCGCCATCCATCTGCTCGCGCTCGCGGGCGCCCCGCTGGTCTCCGCCGTAGGCCTTTCCCAATCGTTGCTGATCGCGTTTGCGTTGAGCTTTTCCAGCACGGTCTTCGTCGTGAAGGTGCTGGAGGAAAAGGGGGCGACGGCTTCGCTGGCCGGGCGGATCGCGGTGGGCATCCTCATCGTGCAGGATCTGGCCGCGGTCGCCTTCCTCGCGGCCTCGGCGAACGCAAGGCCAAGCCCCTGGGCGCTTCTGCTTCTGTTGCTGATTCCGGCCCGGCCGTTGCTGACGTTTGTCCTCGACCGGGTGGGCCATGGCGAACTCCTTGTCCTCTACTCGCTGCTGCTCGCCTTGGGCGGCGCGGAGTTGTTCGAGCTCGTCGGGTTGAAGGGGGATCTGGGCGCGCTCGTCCTCGGCGTTCTACTCGCCCGCCACCACAAGGCCGAGGAGGTGGCAGGGACCATGTTCGGCTTCAAGAACCTGTTTCTGCTCGGCTTCTTCCTATCCATTGGCCTCTCGGGACCGCTCACGCCGGAAACGTTCCTCGTCGGCGCGGCCATCACGCCCTTCGTTCTTGCGAAGTCGGCGCTGTTCTTCCGGCTGCTCACGAGATTCAAGCTGCGGGCGCGAACCTCGTTGCGCGCTTCCCTGACCCTGGCCAACTACAGCGAATTCGGTCTCATCGTCGCGGCCCTCGGGGTTGCCAACGGCTGGCTCGACGCGCACTGGCTGATCGTACTTGCGACCGCCCTTTCGCTCTCCTGCGCCGTTGCGGCCGTGCTCAACGCCGCCGCCCACCGGATCTACCAACGGTACGAAGGGGCGTGGACGCGCTTCGAGCGGTCCGAGCGCCTGGCCGATGAACGGCCTTTCGACATCGGCGGCGCGAGGATCGCCATCATCGGCATGGGCCGCATCGGCACTGCGGCCTACGACCATATGCACCGCATCCACGGTGGGAGCTTGGTCGGGGTGGACTCCGATCCCCACAAGGTGCGGCACCACCTGTCGGAGGGCCGCAACGTGCTTCTGGGCGATGCCCGCGACGGGGACTTCTGGGACCGCGTGGAAAGCGCGCATGCGCTCGATGTCGTCATGCTGGCACTGCCCAATCGCACCGCCAAGCTGGCCGTTCTGGATCGCATGAGCGCTTCCGCCTTCGAGGGCCGGGTCGCCGCCGCCGTCAGGTTTCCGGATGAAGTCGAAGGAATGCGCGAGGCCGGGGCCTCGATCGTGTTCGATCTCTCGACCCAAGCTGGTGCGGGATTCGCCAAGACCGTCACCGCGAGGATCGACCCTCTCGGGCACGCCGGGGCGGATGCCGTCCGCCACCAAGCCTGAAATCGGTTTGTCCGCGCCCGCTGCTTGACGAGGACGGGGGGCGGGTCTACCGCACGCATATTCACACGAATCGCGAGCGGGCCTCGCTTCCGGCTCGAAACTTGCGCTGCCTTTCCGGGCTTGTGCAGCGGGACTCGCGGCAATATCGACTATGTTCGGAAATGAGGATAGCTGTCGTCGGAACCGGCATCTCGGGTCTCGGAGCGGCGTGGCTGCTCGCCCCGAGACACGATGTGCATGTGTTCGAGCGCGAGTCACGGGTCGGTGGCCACACCCATACCCATCGGGTTGACGGACCCCACGGGTCTGTCGCGGTCGATTCCGGATTCATCGTCTACAACGAGGAGACCTATCCGCTCCTGACGAAACTGTTTGCGGCGCTCGGTGTGCGCTCCCAACCGATCGACATGTCGTTCTCGTTCGAATGCGAGCGCTGCCGTGTGGTATACAGCGGGCTGGGGTTGGGAGGCGTCTTGGCCGACCCGCGCAATGCCGTTCGACCGGGGTTTCTCAAGTTCTTGGCATCGATCCAGCGGTTCCACGCCGCCGGGCGGCGCAGCGGCGCCACCAGGGACGCGCCGACATTGCGCGATTTCGTCGCAAAGGCCGGTTCTGAGGTGCTGGGGTGCCACTACGCATACCCCCTAGCCTCGGCGCTGTGGTCGACGGGGATTCCCTCGGTCGAGCGGTTTCCGACCGACATGTTCGTGGACTTCTTCCGTAGGCACCGACTCTTCCAGTTGCGAGGGCGGCTTCAGTGGCTTTCGATCCCCGGGGGAAGCAGCACGTACGTCCGAGCGATGCTGGGTCGGCTCGAAGAACGTGTCCATACCGGCTTCCCGGTCCGTTCGGTGGTTCGCCGGGAGGCCTCCTGCCGCCTGCATTTTGCGGACGGTACCAGCCAGGAGTTCGACCGGGTCATTCTGGCCACGCACGCCGACGAGGCGCTCGCCATCCTGCAGAAACCCTCCGACGCCGAACGGGAGCTGCTCGGCGCATGGCGGTACGCGACGAACGAAACCTGGGTCCATTCCGATCCCGCGTTCCTACCCTCACGGGCAGCGGCGTACGCCTCGTGGAACTACCATGTCAGCGACTGCCGAAATCCCTCGCCCGTCACGACCATGACCTACAACCTCAACCGTCTTCAGCGCCTCGACCCTGCAACCCCCTGGCTCGTCACCCTGAATCCGTCCCGGCCCCCGAACCGCGTCCACGATCGCGTCACCTATACCCATCCGGTCTACACGGTGGCGTCGGCGGCCACCCGGTCGTCCATTTCCGCACTCAACGGCGAGCGCGGCACTTACTTCTGCGGCGCGTACCTCGGCTTCGGCTTCCACGAGGACGGCTTCCAGTCAGCGGTCGAGGCCGCCGAACAACTCGGCGCGACCCTCGAATGAGCGCTCGGCTTCGCTCCGGCCTCTACTTGGGCACGGTCCGGCACCGGCGCCGCGCGCCCCGCGAGAACTCGTTCCGCTACGGGGTCTACCAGTTGCTCTTGGACCTCTCCGAACTCGCGGCGCTCGATCGCGAGATCGGATTCTTCGGCTACAACCGGGCCGGACTCATCTCGTTTCACGACCGGGACCACATGGGAGGCAAAGGCGAACCGGTGCGCGACAAGCTGGCTCGCTGGCTATGTGCGCAGGGACGCGATCTGGGAGACTCAAGAGTCATGCTGCTCACGAACCCGCGCGTCCTCGGCTACGTCTTCAACCCGGTGTCGTACTTCTTCTGTCTGGACGATGCGGGCGGGCTCCGCTTCACGGTCGCGGAGGTCTTCAACACCTTCGGCGAGGCCTACTGCTACCTGCTCGACGGGAGCGAGCCGATCGGGGGGCGGGCAGTCCGTTCGCGAGTGGACAAGCGGTTCCACGTCTCGCCGTTCATGCGGATCGACGGGGTCCGCTACGAGTGGGTCGTGACACCGCCCGGCGACCGTCTCACCATCCACATCGACGAGTTCGAGGGGGACAAAAAATACTTCGACGCGACGCTGAATCTGGTGCGCCATCCCCTCACCGCAGCAACGCTCGCCCGCGCGATGCTCCGCTACCCGCACCTGACGGCGCGGACGATCTTCCTGATCCATTGGCAGGCCGTGAAGCTGTGGGCCAAGCGGGTGCCGTTCTTTCGCAAGCCCGAGCCGCCGGACAATGGGCTCGCGGGCTGGCAACCGCGTGGGAGGGCGAGACGATGAGCGGCGTAGAGGGCCGAGTCATGGGCTTCGGGGAGCCGGCTCCCCGAATGTTGGACCGCTTGGGGCGCGCGGTCATTCTCGGTTCGCTACGGCGGCTCAAGAAGGGCTGCCTGCGTGTCCGCACCCCCGATGGTGCGGCGTATCGATTCGGGGGCGTCCGACCCGGACCGGAGGCCACGATCACCATTCGCCATCCCCGTTTCTTCCGCCGAATGCTGGCGGACGGGGAGGTTGGGGCGGGGGAGGCCTACATCCGGGGCGAATGGTCGGCGGATTCGGCGATGGAGGCGGTGCGTCTGGGTATTCTGAACCGACGCTTTCTGAGGCCTCTGGTGCCCCTGCTGTGGCCGGCGGCCGCGATGGCGTGGATGGCGCACAAAGTCCGGTCGAACACGATGTCGGGATCACGCCGCAACATCCACGATCATTACGACTTGGGTAATGATTTTTTTGCCCTCTTTCTCGATCCGTCGATGACGTATTCGTGCGCCTACTTCGACGAGGAGCTACTGGCGGCGGACGCGGAGGTGGGCATGCAGGCGCTGGAGCGCGCCCAGTTGGCGAAGTACCGGCTCTTGGCGAGGAAAGCTGGCATCCGCCCCGGTTCGCACGTTCTGGAGATCGGCTGTGGCTGGGGCGGGTTCGCCGAGTTGGCGGCGTCGGAGTTCGGGTGCCGGGTGACCGGGGTGACGATTTCGCGCAAGCAGGCGGCATACGCGCGTGAACGCATGGCCCGCGCGGGGCTCGCGGACAGGGTCTCGATCGAGGTTTTGGACTATCGTGAGATCACGGGTGTGTACGATTCTATCGTGTCCATCGAGATGCTCGAAGCGGTCGGCCACCGGTTTCTGCCGGCGTACTTCCGCAAGTGTGACGAGGTGCTGGCTCCCGGTGGGCGCGCGGTCATCCAAGTGATCACGATCCCGGACAACCGCTACCTCCGCTACCGGCTCCGCCCGGACTACATCCAGCGCTTCATCTTCCCCGGCGCGCACCTTCCCTCGCTGGGAGCGCTGACACGCGCGTTGCGCCCTACGGCCCTCGGGATACGGGACCGCGAGGATCTGGCTGCCCACTACGCACTCACGCTGGCCACATGGAGGCCGCTGCTGCTGGAACAGCGACAAGCCCTCTTCGCGTTGGGGTTCGACGAGTCGTTCCTGCGCCGTTGGGAGTTCTATTTCGCTTACTGCGAGGCGGCGTTCCGAACGCGCTACGTGGCCGACTGGCAACTCGTGCTGGAACGGAGAGAATGAAATGAGCGCTGCATTTGCGGTCGGGATGGTGGCCGCCGTGATCGTTCCGGTCATGGCCCTGCTGTGGTACCGGCAACTGCGCACCCGCGAGGCCGACGTGGTGGACCTGGCGTGGACGATGGGACTGGGTGGGGCGGCGGTCCTCTACGCGGCGGCGGTGCCGGTAGGGGTGGGGTGG
>VXON01000083.1 GCA_009840065.1 Cenarchaeum sp. SB0662_bin_33
TTGACATGCTCATATATGCCACCTACTCTGTGAGGGGGGTTGAGTATGTACATCCATAATCAAGATGGCATCTCCTAGTCATCATGTGGTTTTGCTTTCATGCGCACAAACTCTAGTATTCCGGTATAGTCTAGACCACCCAGGCCCTTTGAGACTGCACTGGTATACATATCCAAAATTGTATCTGACATCTCCAGATGTACACCAGACAACCCAGCAGCATCACGTATCATGCCTAGGTCCTTTGTTAGGTTCTCCAGTGTGAAGGTGGCATTGTACTCTGACTTTATCATTTTGTATGCCTTTCTTTTACTCATGCCCGTGCCAAAGTATGTGGAGTTTAGTACTTTTAGAAATGTGTCTGGTGGTATCTTCATGGCCCGCGCCAGTGTTATCCCCTCGGAGAGTGAGACTGCCAGCGAGGCTATCTGCATGTTCATGCAGAGCTTGACTGCATGTGCCGTCCCCGGCCCGCCCACATGATGTATCGTACTACATACTGTGCCAAGCACATCACGAATACTGTCCAGAGATGCCTCATCGCCATCAACTATGGCCACCAGTTGACCATCTACGGCAGCATCAGGGCCACCCATTACGGGTGTGCCCAGCCAGCATATGCCATACTCCTCAAAGCGGTGACGTATCCTTGTAGAGTCTGCCGGTAGTATGGTGCTCATGTCGGCTATTATGGTATTATTATCACATCCATGCACTATACCCTCCTTCCCAAAGCAGACATCGTATACGGCAGGGCCGTCCCGCACCAGTGTAAGTACAAGATCCGACAGCCGGGCAGCCTCCCGCGGACTTGCCGTAAGTGTGCAACCGCAGGAGACGAGGTTTTTTGCCTTCTGTGGTGTTCTATTATACACGTATACGTTGTGGCCTGCCTGCACCAGACGCTGCGCAACTGCACTTCCCAGCATACCGGTACCCACCACGCTCACGGACTTTGTCATCTTCTCGCCTCGGACTTTAACTTCCAAAAGCCCCCTATGCGTGGAGCGGTAAAGTGCAGGTTCCCTATCAGGCGGTCGCCCTGACGTACCATGGCATAGTCGGACTTTTCAATGCCGTATGTACGCTCCCTAGGCTTGTATCCACCCTCTATCACTTTTATGCGAAACCGCTTGCTGACCTTCTGTATCAGTCGGCGGGCAATCTGCACATCGCCCACCCACGAGAACATCTCAAACTCTCCAAAGTTTGTAGTTGATATAATCTCACCATACAGTCTGGCCTCAAGACGATCACCGGACTGCTTGTTAAGCCATGATACAGCTTTCTCCCCCCAACCACGTTCCACACCAAAGGTCTCCGAGTCCTTCATAGTATATGTAATCGATACGGATAATTAAATCTCATATCATGGTATCTCTTCTGCGTTGTCTGCACAGTGCTTGTGCACCCACCTATCCTGAGAATCTTTTACTATCTCCCTGCCCGCCCGGATCATGTCATCACATGCGGGACATTTTGTATTGAACCGTGCCTTCATGAATATGCGTGATGTGCTGCGCCTAATAGCAGTTGCGCGTGACGAGGGGTTGGTGCATAATTCTCCACTACTCATCAGTGTCAGGTTTTTAGCAGAAACTTGTGCGCAAGTCCCAATGTACGGCGTATATCGCATCCGGCGGGGCTCCATACGTTGGTGGTGTGTCTTGTTATCGGCTAATATAGAGGTCAGTTTTTCCTGAGTGGATGGAATTTATGCCACGGGCGTTTGTCCCGGTATGCGGTACCGGACTCATGTATCGGCATCTTTTGCATATGAGGTACGTTGATCTTAGTAGTGTCGCCAGCACCTTTCCTGTCTTTTGTATTTATTCACTATAAAGATCAAGATATAAACATTTAAATCGTATAGTACGGTACTATAAATAAATAGACTACATCATTAAGGAACCAACGTTGTTTATGTTTCCGGCGGACAATATCAGATTTACGCACCAACCCCGGCATAGACACAAGCCAAATGCCGTATGGTCCTTAGGTTATTTTAAAGCAATCATAGTCATCATCGATAAGGGGCCTATGTTGTCCGGATGTTGCCGAGAACGATCTCCTCTGAGAATGCAGTTGATGATCATTTTACATACATCATGGTAATTTGGAGTTGACATACTCCTAGTAACCATGATTTCGTCCCCCCGCATGACAGGCAGCAATTAGATTAGTTGTAAGAGGTCAACCCCCCACATGAATGACAGTCTTCGCGTGATTAAGCAGTGATGGTCCTGTGTATATTCCGTAGATAATATCCATATCCACCCGGCATCATGCCCTTTCTAGATGTAAAGACTTCTCACTGTCTAGTATAATTTGGCTAACTGGCGGTCTGAGCATACAAACCGGCGGTTTGTTGCCAAATGGGGGTTTCTGTATAACCACTACTGCTTAATCACGCGCAGTCTGTTATTCATGTGGAGGGGAGGTTGACCTCTTACGATTAGTTTGCAACCCAGCTTTATAAATTGGCAGATACGACAAAAACCATGCAAAGATTCCTAGACGCGTTACATGACCGCACACTCCTCTTTGATGGCGCAATGGGTACTGAGATACAAAAACTCGAACTGACATCCGACAGCTTTCCCGGAGGCCAGGCCGGCTTTAATGATGGTCTAACAGTTACGTGTCCCGATAATATAGCTACAATACACCACAAGTATCTGGATGCCGGAGCCGACTGTATAGAGACGAATACGTTTGGCTCAAACCTGCTCAAGCTTGAAGAGTATAATATGGCAGACCAGGCCTTTGATATCAACAGGCAGGCCGCCGAGATCGCCGTCAGGGCTGCATCATCATATGAAGAAAGATACGTGATAGGCACGATGGGTCCTACCGGTTTTCTTCCATCTAGTACCGAGGAGACGCTGGGCAACACCCCACTAGAAGATATAGAGGAAGCGTTCCACGTGCAAGCCAAGGGTCTGGCAGCAGGAGGGGTCGATGCAATACTCATAGAGACCGGCAACGACATGGTAGAGATGAAGATGGCCATATTGGCTGCAAAACCCACTGGCCTGCCCATTATGGCGAATGTGACATTTCCACAATATGGCAAGATGTTGCTAGGTACACCGGTTGATGCCGCATATATAACACTGTCCGGGATGGGCATAGACGCATTTGGTGTCAACTGCTCCACAGGTCCTGTCGAGATGACTCCTGCAATAGACTGGTTAAATCATAATGCATCACATCCCATATTGATGGTGCCCAACGCCGGCCTGCCAGAGAATGTGGATGGATGCGCCTGTTACTCCATGACGCCAGATATTATGACCGGCCTGATGGCAGACATACTTGCAAAGTATCACAATGTCAAGATAATCGGCGGCTGTTGTGGCACCACTCCCGAGCACATACGCAGGCTGAGACAGATGATGGATGATTTACAGGCACCTATACCATAACAGATAACATGAGCTGGAGGGTGCCTGAACCCTGCTCTGTTTATGCCCTCCCCGTACTGTCTCAGCAGTACCTCAGTATGGTCGGTTGCAGTCTGAATGAAAGTGTTTTGTTTTTTGATATGCGTAAAAATGATGACGCGTGTACCAAATGAAAAATTGATGGTTTTTATTTCCAATTATAGGTGTTTTAAACAATTTTTTGGTATTGAATTGACTATTCAAAAAGCAAAACGCTTTCCACAATTATCGTTTGGCAGGCAGTTCGCTGCCGAATGGACACTCTCTAGTTATTCATATGTCGTACTTGGTCAGGTCATACCTGTGTCTCTAGGCAAAATACTACCTTTTGCGTACGGATACTACACTGATATTATCAAGTACTATATGTCAAAATACAAGATCTTTATTACTGCTGCCGGATATATGATCCCAGTTATTTAGATAAACTCCCAGTCTATGATGGAATCTTTTAAAAAGCACCATACCACACAATGCAATAATGAGAGACAAAGTCTGTTTGGTGACCGGAGCATCGAGCGATATAGGCGAGGGCGTGGTACGACGCTTTGTTGAGGAGGGCGCCATAGTAATACTGCTGTCTAGAAACCTGACTGCCATGGAGGCTGTGCGGAAACGTGTAGGTTCCATGGGCCGGACAGTATCCATGGTATGTGATATTACCAACAACTCCCAAGTGTTGCACACAGTTGATCGTATAATTGCAGAGTATGGCAAAATCGATGTCCTTGTGAATAATGCGGGAATTATAACGGCGCCTACACACTTTCATCAGATGCTACAGTCCGAGATAGACAATATAATAAAGATAAACCTACAGGGCATGTTTAGCGTAACAAAGGCGGTGTTGCGCAGCATGACTGATCTGAGTCATGGCAGCATTGTAAATATAGGCTCCACATCTTCTGAACGGGCCATACCAAAGGTGCACCTGGCAGTATACTCGTCAACAAAGGCCGCCATGTCGATGTTTACAAAGTCCATAGCAGTTGAATATGCAAGGCGTAACATCAGATGTAACTGCGTCAATCCTGGAATTATAAATTCGGGAATGATCAAGCCATATCTAGATGACCCCGAGGCCCGAAAGGTTCTAGAGTCAAGACTGCCGATGGGCCGTATAGGTGAGCCGCGGGATGTAGCCAATGCGGTACTATTCTTTGCGTCCGAAGAGTCATCTTGGATAACCGGCACCACATTAAACGTTGATGGTGGGAGATCCGCGTCCGAAGGCTAGCCCTGTAATTTTTTATTCCATCTCATATATGATAGGGCTGCAATCAGTGAGATGGCTACAGTTATGCCACCCCACATGGTTAGCCGTATCACATCAACGTCTGCCATCAGACAATAAAATATGGAACTTTAATTTATCCATAATCTAAATATCTCTTGTATCGCTTCTCTATCTCCCGATTATGTCCTGCTGTTATATCATCAATCTCCCGTACTGCCCTGTGCCGTATGTACCTCTTGATGGAGATAAACTCATCCGTATCCGGAAACGTCTCTAGGGCATCGCATGCAGCCTTAAAGTACTCAACTACCTTGGAGCGGAACTCTTCCTTTGTAGGGTTTCTGTTGCGGTTCATTCGGAACCAGACGGTGGCAAAGCTTGATCCCGCCACATGTGGCAGCTGGTCTAGGGCCCTGACTATCTCAAACTTTTCATCATCCCTCAACGCAGCAACCCTGATACTTCCCGGGCAAAGTAAGTTATGATGATATCCGCGCCTGCCCGCTTTATGGACCCAAGCACCTCTAGCATGACTGCATTCTTGTCTATCATTCCCTGAGCATGCGCCGCATGCACCAGTGCATACTCGCCGGATACGCTATATGCTGCTATGGGTATATCAAAGCGCCGACGGGACTCTGCCACCAGGTCCAGATATGTCATAGCGGGCTTGATCATTACAATATCAACACCCTCTTCAATATCCAAGGCCACCTCCATCATCGCCTGCCGGGGATTCGCATACGAAACCTGATACTCGCTACGATCCCCCTGCTTGGGGGCGCAGTCTGCTGCATCCCGGAACGGTGCGTACAGCGATGAATGGTGTTTTGCGCTGTGTGCCATGATTGCCACATTTGTATAGCCACCCTTGTCCAAATGCTCCCTTATGGCAGCAACTTGGCCATCCATCATTGCAGATGGTGAGACTACATCAACACCTGCCTTAGCATAGCTGGTCGCAATCTCCCCTAGATACTGTATTGTGGTATCGTTGTCGACGGCACCTTTTTTGTATATGCCACAGTGGCCCGTATCAGTATACTGGCACATGCAGACATCTGCCATTATAACCATGTCTGGAGTTGATCTTCGGGTCTCACGTATGGCATTCTGTACCACACCATCTTGGTCATAGGCTGCGCTGCCCAAACCATCCTTCACCTTTGGTATTCCGAACAGCATCACCGCAGATATTCCATCGGCTCGTATCTCCTGCATCTCATCATGGACCATTTGTGGGGGTATTCTCCTTATGCCCGGCATGGACTCTATGACTTGTGGCTCGCTCAACCCCTCCCCGACAAATACAGGGTACACTAGGTCATCCAGACTTAGATGTGTCTCTTGTACCATCTTTCTGATATTTTCAGACCTTCGCAATCGACGCAGACGCTGCTTTGGAAACACAGACTATAATGTATGCTAGCAAAATATATTTTGTGCTCAATGTATGCGACTACTCATCACACCACATTCGTTGAGGTTCCCCTACAACGTTAGATTGTACTCTAAATTCACATATTTTGGCGGTCAAGATGAATCCATAAAAGTGGTTTTATTTGTAACAGCTCTCTATCCGGTACTAGTTGGTAATTATGGCATTTGGTTATATA
>VXON01000199.1 GCA_009840065.1 Cenarchaeum sp. SB0662_bin_33
CCCACCTTTCCCCTATTGGCATGGTCAACTTCGTCTTTCCACTCAATATATGAACATGTCCGCCTACGTTTGACATACTTGTTATTTAAAATAGTTTAGTTATTAAAAATATAAATATTTCGATCTTTATGAAATTAATCAAAAATAATTATGACACAAAATTCTGTAGTCGTAATAGCATTTAATTAACGGAGGTAGGGGTGGTAAAATAATGGTGGTTGCAGAGTCGCAGGTGACAGGCATAATCAGTGCCCTCAAGGACCTAGAATCAAGTATAGACTCTTTGGATGTAACCGTCACGGATATGAAGCGGCAGATGTCGTCTCTAGTCCAAAAAGAGATAGACCGGCTATATGAGAAGACCAGAGCGATTGCTACAACTGAGGCGGAACAGATAGTTGAAGAGGCAAAAAAGTCCGCCGATGAGAGAGCTGCAAAAATAACCAATGACACCAAAGACACTCTGGAAAAACTCCATAAAGATATAGATGCGGGTTTCAAGGATGCAGTTGATGTGGCCGTGGATGTCATAATGAAGCCCTCCTTGCAATAAAAATATTAACGTCTGTAGAATCTGTATGTTATCAGTCCAATAGAAGAATACCGTATGGGAGTAGCGACGGCTCAAGGCAGGCCCTATTATCTGTTCACGAGCTGGCTGAGAGTCTTAAATGTAAAATTCGATGTACTAAAACCCAATCGAATGTCGCATTATACGGGCGATGTGATACTCACCACCCGAGGTGAGGTACCATCAGACAATGTGGACAAGATATTATTATACGATGATGATGTGGAGCATGGCTCTACCATCGCCTTGGCGTTACTACTACAAAGAATAGGAATCCCGGATGATAGTATGATAATAGGCCTTGACCCTGGCAGGCGTATAGGCTTCTCTGTCTTTTATGGTGGTGTGGAGATAGAGAGACAGTTGTTCACATCCATGGCGGATATGGTACTTCACATACGTCACATATTCGGGCATGTCAGGTCAGGCAGGCGTGTTATACGTATTGGTGATGGGGATATGTCTGCGGCCTGGAGAATATACAGGACACTAGATGGCATTAGTGTACCGTATAAACTTGAGTTTATCAACGAGTCTGGTACCAGTCCTAGAAAAAGGCACTGTAACAGCAGGGGGAAGCGGGACATGTTGGCAGCAAAAGCCATAGCCCAGCGAGACCAGCTGGTGAGTTGATGGATTCGGCCATACTGATAACATATGATCGTCGTGATGCCGTTGATGAGGCAGAGGCCCTGTGTGAGGCGGCCGGCTACAACATATGTCACATTATAAAACAAAAGTATCTGGATAGGCCAAAGTATGGGATCAGTGAAGAGGTGTTAAGCAGGCTAAAGAATCTGGCCAGCGGGCTAAATCCCGATGTTATAATATATGATGAGGTTCTCAGGCCCAGCCAAAACTACAACCTAGCATCTAGGCTACACCGGAACGTACTGGACCGGGAGACGCTCATACTGGCGATATTTGAACGGAGGGCATCTAGCGCCGAATCACGACTACAGGTAAAGATGGCCCAGATGCGGTATGAGGCAAGTCGTGCCAAGGAGAAGGTCCGCCTAGCAAAGATGGGGGAGCAGCCGGGCTTTATGGGTATAGGCAAGTTTGAGGTGGACATATACTATAATGATATCCAACACAGGATGAACTCTGTTCGCCAAAAGTTGGAGAAGGCCGGCCGGCAGAGGAGACTTCACCGGCAGAGCCGAAGGCGCGTGGGACTTAAGACGGTCTCTCTGGCCGGCTACACCTCTGCCGGCAAGACCACACTCTTTAATGCCCTGACCGGCGAGGACAATAAGAGCAGTGATGTGCTTTTTACGACCCTGTCTACAACCACCAGGCGTTTTTACGTCAATGAGATACCATTACTTCTATCCGATACTGTGGGGTTCATCAGCAAGCTGCCCGCCTATATGATTGATGCATTTAGATCTACTCTTGAGGAGATGATTCATGCGGATGTGACACTGGTGGTGCTGGATGCGGGCGATCCGGAGACTGACCTGCTGCGCAAGTATCGAAGCTGCATGAGTACATTGAATCGACTGGGTGTGGAAGGCCATCGCCTAGTATTTGCGCTAAACAAATCCGACAAGGTAACCGCCCCTGAGATGGCCTCCAAGGTTGATCGCCTAAACATGAAAGACAAGAGATGGGCAGCCATATCGGCCCTTACCGGCCAGGAGATGGAAAAGTTGCGTGAATTAATATTTGCAGCAGCTGGTACTATACAATATAATGATAGTAGAGGTGGCCCGGCTAGGCCAGAGATTGGTAAGGGATGATCGGGTAACCACACATGCAGCCCTAGTATCCAGGGCATTTGGGGCTTCGCGCATATACATGAGTGACACTAATGCGGAGATACAGGATACCATGCGAGATATAAACAAAAGGTGGGGTGGCTCCTTTGATGTCATTTTAGAGGATAATATAAAAGAGATAATCAGACAGAAGAAAAGGTCCGGCTATTTTATAGTACATCTTACCATGTATGGGTATACGCTGTATGACTACCTGAAATCATATGCAACACCAGACAGGGTGCTGATTGTTATTGGCGCAGGCAAGGTACCGCGTGAGATATACGACATGGCAGACTATAACGTGTCGGTGGGGCTGCAGCCACACTCGGAGATTGCCGCACTAGCAGTCTTTTTAGATCATATACAGGACAAAGACCACCTAGACAGAGAGTTCCCCGGAGCCAATAAGCGGATTATTCCCAGCAGAACAGGTAAATGTGTAAGTGATTTATAACGGAACAAGTATTATATATTATGCTCCACAAGTATGATGATCCATTTATTAGAATATCCGCCATGATTGGTGGCGATGAATATCAAAAGGTAGCCCGCTCGCTTCTTAAAACCGAGGATGCCACAGATGAGGAGATTGCTAGCTCCACAGGGCTTCGAATCAATATAGTGCGCAAGGTCCTCTATGGACTGTTTGGTAAGTCCCTGATTACTGCCATTCGTGTCAAGGATGAGAGAAAGGGATGGTTTGTGTATAGGTGGCGAACTCGGCGCGATGAGGCAGAGTTATTCATAGAGAATCAGAAACGACAGGTTATGGAACGGCTGCAGCAGCGACTTGATTTTGAAAACTCTACCCAGTTTTATCATTGTGGCAACGCCGACTGCCCCCGGGCCACATTTGAGGAGACTCTAGGGGATATGTTCAAGTGCCCACACTGTGGCGGTGTCATGAACCCCAAGAATAATGAGCGCATAAAAAAGGCTCTTAAAAAGAAGATAGGCATCATAGATGCAGACATGCAGCAGACATTCTAGTCTTTTTTAAAAGGGTTGTTTTCATGGGGGTTCTTCTTACCCAGTCTTCTCATATCATCCAGACATAACTGATGAAATACGGTACAACCATTACTCTTGGCATCAGATATTATACGAGATATATCATCATCAAGCAACCCCTGCGCGGCCAGGAATGACTCATCATTAAGCCCCAATGAGTCATACGCGCCGGTTCGGGCGGTAACGGCTTCGGTCAGAGAAGGGTCAACGGTTAATGCCTCATTATACCAATGTATGGACTCTTTGAGCAGGCCCCGTCTCTCATATATCAGTGCCATATTCAGTAGCGCCGTCACATTATGTGGGTCTTGCTGTAGTACGCGCTTAAAGTATGAGATAGCATCCTCATACCTGTCCAACTCCGCGGATGCCAGCCCCGCGCTGTTCAGGGCCCACGTATCGGAGGCATCCACCCTTAGTAACTTGTTACAGCAGTGTATTGTGGCATCGTAACGCCGAAGGTTCTCTAGGGCATGTATCTTGTTATGCAGCGCATACACATCATCAGCGTTCGTCTTTAGTACCTCATCACAGTACAGAAGTGCTTTGTCAAATTCTTCTAGGTGCAGGCATGTCAGTGCCATATTTTGGAGTGCCAGTATATCGGCGGGGTTCTTTTTTAGTAGTACCTGACAATAGTCGTACATCTCTTCGAATCTCTTCGAATCATATAATCGATTTATTACATTTGACGGCTCCAGTATGCCCACCATAACTTGTATGTCTTATAGGCGAACTAAAATATTTAATTTGTGGACTTGGTCGCATTCAAAACCGCCACGGCCTGCTTGTAGTGCACCTTATCAATCATCTTGCCATCCAAAGTGGTGGCACCCCTCCCCATCTTTAATGTCGTCTGATATGTCTCATATACGCGCCTAGCCCATCTTATCTCCGATGGTGTGGGAGCAAATAACCTGTGTGTTGTATCAATCTGCATAGGATGAATCAGTGATTTGCCCGAATATCCCAGATTCCGGCCAAATGTACAGTCGGCCTCAAATCCTTTCATATCATGTATGTCCTGCCATATGCCATCAATTGCCGTTATACCTGCAGCAGCAGCATCAACGGGTATCTTAGAGCGGGAATAATAGGCGGTCTTTGTGTCTTTTGTGTATTCCATACCCATGTCGTTGAGCAGATCAAATATTCCAAACACCACACTGCATACCCTATCATTACCCGCAATGTCATATGTATTTAGTACACCGGCCGCCGACTCTATGGATGGCAGTAACAAAGTTCTACATCCTGCCGGCTCCAACTCCTTTACCATGTCTAGTATCTTACCCAACTCCTCGACATTATTCACTTTTGGTATTACAACTCCGTCAGGCGGCGCCCTCCTCATTATATACTTGAGGTCATCAGCATACAGACCCGTACCGAGGTTGTTTATTCGTACAAATACAGAGTCCGGCCTATCCTCCCGCAATGTATCTGATATAAGCCGTCTGGCCTCGTTCTTTTGGTTTAGCGGGACCGAGTCTTCTAGGTCTAGGCAGATTATATCTGCGTTCAGCGTAAAAGATTTTGCAAGGAATTTAGGGTTATTTCCTGGTACAAAAATAAGGCTGCGGAATAGGTTTGACATGAATTAGTTAGACACCCTCGGGTTTTAACAGTATCTTGCCAAACATACCTTTGCCGTTCAGCATTTTAGTATGTGCCTCTGCGGCCTGCTCAAAGCTATACACAGAGTCAATAATAGACTTGATCTTGCCACGACCCATCCAAAAGAGTCCCTCTTCTAGCTCGGCCTTGGTTCCCTGTGTAGCACCTAGTATGTTTGTGCCTTTGAAGAATATGTGACGCAGATCGGTATGTGCATCGTAGCCGGTAGTGGCTCCACACGTTACTAGGGTGGCTCCATACTTTAGCAGTGTGAGTTGTTTGTTCCAGTGGGTCTCTCCTATGTGATCAAATGAGAGATCAATTCCAGGTGGTGTACCATTTTTTTTTGCTATCTCCTTACTAATGGCGCGTACCTCCTTATGCCAGTCGTCTTTACGGTGATCCACCGCATAGTCTGCCCCTAACTCTCTTAACTGGTCTAGCTTGTCGGCGCTGGCAGTAGCAATAACGTCACAGTTGTAAAGTTTTGCTATCTGAATTCCAAAAGAGCCGACTCCGGATCCTCCACCCATTATCAGAACGGTCTGACCTGGAGTTATCTTTGCTCTACCTACCAGCATATGCCAGGCTGTAAGAATTGTCATTGAGGAAGCGGCGGCTTGATCATATGAGACGCCATCTGGTATCTTTGTAACATTCACCTCAGGAAGATGTATCAGTTCGGAATATGCGCCCCAAGCCGGACCAGTCTGGAAACCCCATATGGTCCTAGCGGCGCAGTCGAACTCTCTTCCACTAGTACATGCTTGACAGACTCGGCAAGTCATATTGGAGTGGGAGACCACCCGGTCCCCTACCTTTATCTGTCTGACATTCTCACCAACGGCAATTACATCGCCTGCAGCATCTGAACCGGATACATGGGGCAATTTGACGGGAACTGGCTTTCCCCTCATACCCCAAATATCGTTGTAGTTTAGCGCCGCAGTTTTTAACTTAAAGATTACTTCGTCAGGCTTTGGCTTGGGATCATCTAATTCTTCCACATTGAGTATCTTAGAGTAATTATCATCAGGAGTGTATTCGTGATATACAACAGCTTTCATTAGGAATATTGTATTCTGCCTATAATTATAGGTAGTGAGTGGAATCTCTACAAATCCGGACTGCCATATACTAAATTTCATGCTCATGCCTATATCTTGTGCATTCTGCATTGCGTATCGGCAGACTATCATCCATAATTAAATAACTGACCTGCCGGGGGCTTTTTATGAGTCAAGCTTGCATGTCACCATCTTTTAGGATGTCCAGAGTGGATATGTGCTCCCAAAGCCGTTGGAG